>JAAXIK010000548.1:0-278 GCA_012270385.1 Rubripirellula sp.
ACATCAAATCTATGTCTTCCAATCCATAAAAAGCTCGTTGGGAAAACTCCATCTTCGGTCGCGAACAGTGACGGTGGTCTCTCGATCGTCAGAAGCTACTTTTATTTCAGCATGCGAATCCGGCAGAATCATGTGGTGATCGAGAGCGGATGTCTCCGCGAGCACAGCATCTCGCAACGCAATAAACTCGACCACATACCGATTCACCTCCAATGGCCCTTCCACGGTGGCTATCACTTTGTAATTGTGTCCCTGCAACCGTTCGCAGCTCTCTCCGG
>JAAXIK010000548.1:288-3415 GCA_012270385.1 Rubripirellula sp.
GAAGGTAATAAAGTGAGCTGCCGAAAAGATGAACTGCTGCTTCGTCACATCAACTCGATAAACGCCTTGGTCCATGAATGATTCCTATTTTGAAAAAAAGTTCGAGTATCCGGGGAGCCGCGACCACGAAATCGCTGACCCGCAAACCCACGTTACCAACGCTCTTCTTATCGCTCTTGCCAATTACGGGATTCGGGCATACTCCTTAGGAGCACAAACAATCCTGCGGCGATCAAATCTGCAGTGGTGCCTGGGTTGAGTTGGTTTCCTTGTTTTCGCAGTTCCCTATCTAAGGCAACCCAATCCTGAATGTTTCCAGGGTCCACCCCATGAACCCTATGCCTGACGGCTTCCGCGACGTCCTTTCCATTCTTACGAGCAATCAAGGAGTCGGATTCTCTGCTCATCAGCCTGATCTGTGCGTGCCCGATGCCTCGTAGCCAATCACGACACTCAAGGATGCTCTGACGCAACACGGGAACAACGTTCACCAACAAATCCGAAAAGCCTTCCACATACTGCCTGGCAATGCGGTCCTTGTTCGCCGCTAGCCTCATCGCCTCGATCAGGTCCACTTTCTGATGAGATTCATTGACATCCCATTTCTCAGCACGTCCGAGGCCTCCCGCTGCAGCGACGGAAATCGCTTCGAAGATCGCGAGTTCACCCACTGCATCCAAGTCTTTCAAAGCATCCTTGACCGCTGAGCTCCAGTCATCTTGATCCGGTAAAGTGACCCCACGTTCGCTGAGGAGCTCATCGGCCCGATACAACGGTCCGAGAAGAAGTAAAATTCCAAGATTGACATTGGATCGGCAAGCCTCGCTGGTTTTTACCGTTGCATCCAAGATTGCTTTCGCAAAACAGTTCTTTTCTTCGAGCGCTTCCGCAGCGATATCTGCCGCTCGAATAAAATCCAAATGGGACAAATCTGGGAAATTCCGACCGGGGCTTACATTTCCCACTTTTGGAGCGGTAGCCTCCAAGACACAGGCCCACCGAATCGCATCAGCAGCAGTTGAAACCTGTGGAGCGAACCATTGGTAGAGCGAATTGAATTCAGACCTCTCCTCACGATTTCCCATCATGACGTGTTGAATCCTTCGCGTGCTGTTGGAATGATCGAAGTGAGTTTGATTGCTAGTACCACATCCTGTCGAAGTACCGCTCTATCCATAGATGGATTAAGCAAGGAATTGGTCAATCGCGGTGAGCGTTTCCTCCGATGCATCCTCCAAAACGTAGTGCCCCGCATCCGGAATCTCAACCACTTCGGCGTTTGGCCACGCGGCTTGGAATCGCCTAAGACACTCGGGTCGAAAACACCAGTCTTGCATTCCCCAAATTAAAAGGGATGGAAGGTTAGCAAGTGAAACAAGCGATTCACCCAAATTAAACAGTTCAGAATAGGTTGGGTGACTTTCCTTCATTGGAATATCTTTCACAAATCGATCAATTGCGACTCGATTGCCCCAACTGTTATACGGCGCGAGGAGGCCCTCCTTCGCCTCCTGACCCAGTGAGTTCCGAGACATCGCCATCGTCAGGGCAGCTTTGGCAAAAAGATTAAACTGGCGAAGTGCAATCGTCCCTAGTACAGGAAAACGACACAGTGAGATCCGAAAGGGAATAAAGGGAGGCACGAAAGCGCCCGTATTGAGCAAGACAATTCGACTAAATCGATCCCGAGTTTTGAGTAAAGATGCAAGTCCAATTGCCCCTCCCCAGTCGTGCGCAACGAGTGTGACATTGGACAGGTCGAGTGTTTCCACCAACCTTACGAGATTGTCGCGATGCGAAGCAAAACGGTAATCAAATTCACCAAGTGACGGCTTATCACTCCTGCCACAACCGAGGTGATCCACCGCAATGACACGATGATTCGCCGAAAATCTTTCAATGACCTTGCGGTAGTAAAAACTCCAGGTCGGATTCCCATGAACGCATAACAGAGTCTGATCCCCTGCACCTTCGTCCACATACCTCAGGACATGACCATCGACAATGATCTGAGCCGATGCATAAGGGAACAGTTGGCGGGCGATTTCTGCATTCATACGCGCAGTGTCCCCGATCTTCGAGCGGAGGGAAACCACCCGAACCTCGATAAGACCCTTGGATGCTAGAAACCGAAAACGACGAGACGGTGTGAAACGATAGTCCTAATCCGCCTTTAGATTGAAATCAGGACAACACATGAAACAGCGGCAACCACGAGTCCAAACAGAGTGAACTGACGGAGGTGAACGGGTAACGTCTGCCTGATCGCAATCCACCGCTCTGGAATTTCAACAGAAAATGACTCGTAGGACTGCCCGATTCGACGAGAGCCCGAACCAGCCATTTTGTTTGGGGGAGAAACGCTGGCATCGCCACCTTGCTCAATCTTGGCAAACTTCATTACTGGCCAAAGCCACGCTGTAACCCAAAATAAAATCCCGACGCCTAGTCCTGAAGCGACCGACAGAGCGAACGCTCCGCGAGGTTTTCCTGCCTTGGAGATTGAACCGAGAACCACCGGTGCCCCTTCCTCCCCGAAGCGTCTGGCACTTATACGTTTTTGCATGTTGAGCTGATCCAGCTTGACCCGATCAGCAAAACCTCCCCAATGCTGACTGCTCTGAGTCAAGGACCAACCGGAACCGTACGAGGCCTTGGCTGCATTTGCTAGCGATTCAGTGGTCATGCGATCCGCTGCTGCTTGGGCGTAGTGGTTCGCCAATTCCAATCGCCACGCATGGGTGGCAGACTCCTCTTCGAAGCCAGAATTCAGCCAACGCTTCTGCCGGTCCACCGCATCCCGCCACGCCGGCGACCCTACAACCAATGCTGCAGAGAATTTACCGCCCTCTGAGTCTGAAAACTTGATTGTTTGCCGCGGCCCCTGATCGGAGCAGCAGAAAAAGACGAGAATGGTGGTCGACAGCACGGCAAGAACGAAATCATGCCCCGAAATGCGGCGACACGCCTCTAGCATCTCATTACCTTCCCAGCTTCTCGAAAGACAGAATATACGACACACTTAGATTTAATCGGACTACCAAAGCAGTTCGGTGCTGTCCTTTTGGAACGGATGTTCGGGGTATTTCGGTTGGGTAAACCATGTTTCGAATCAAAATATGCGGAG
>JAAXIK010000096.1:0-345 GCA_012270385.1 Rubripirellula sp.
CGTAGCCTTGCAAGAGGCTGCGAGTTCTTACAGCCAGTCTACGGATCGCCTACGCAAGGCAATTGAATATTTTGTCGCATGAGATGAAGATACACGTCTCGGCGCGACGCGAATTTTACTCTCCGGCGGTGACACATCGGTGCAAGAGCTCGTGAGCGCGTGCTCAGCGCCTCAACCCAAAGTCAAATTGACACGCATGCTGACGATCCTTGACGCTCTTGGGGGTGGGGGCGATTCAGCGTTGCGGCAGATGGCACTTTACGGCATCCCTGCGAATCGTAGTCATGCAATCCATGCCCTATCGAGACTGGATCTTGATCGTTTTCTGATTGATATTGCTACTGC
>JAAXIK010000096.1:355-3409 GCA_012270385.1 Rubripirellula sp.
GGAAGACTCGACACCGGAAGAACGCAGCTTCGCGGAGCAAATTCTGGACGCGGCGAATGAGGTTCTCCCTCGTGGAGAGACCTTGCAAGCTCTTCAACTCGACCTGAAACGCCTCCTTGCCGCGGCGAAACAGCAGAGAAATGATGGCAAGGTAATCGATCTTTGGTCCATCAACGCCACCCGCGACGGTGTTCAGGTACAACCTACAGCATCGTATCTTGCTAGCTTCCGAAAGGTCTACGATGCCGCATCACGCTTACAACGGCTTGGAGCGCTGTCTGCAGATGACGAGGCTTTGGTCATTGTCAATATTCTGGCATATCAAGTCATGGCAGATCCCGACTGGGGTGATAGTGCTCAGATCGAAGAAGCGACGGGTAGATTCCCGACTCTCCAGGAGCCCCAGACCCTTTCCGGTCTTCTGCAGATAGCGATCAACGAAGAGAACACCGCGGCTGCCATCGCCTTGGTACGGATCCTCAGCAATGCAAACTATAATGAAGACCAAGTGAAGATGCTCCTGTCAGGAGCCGCGGGAACCCCCGGCGCACTCGCTCAGGCCGCTGTATCCGCTACAGCACAGCTAAGATTTGAGGCAACCTCTTGCCTCACAAGTCTTGCGGATGATCACACCTATCCCGGTATCAGTCAGGTTCGCAGGACCCTCAGTGAGATGGCTCGGTTGGGTGATGAACCTACTGCAATTCTGGTGGAGACACGCCCTGAGACCATCCTAGCCTACGAGAACCTGCTGCGGAAAATGGGCATGGAGGTTAAGCGAGCGTCCACCGTTGCACAGGCACAACGACTGGTGGATCAAGGTGGTGATATTCGCCTGATTCTTGCAAAACAGCAGTTGTTCGACCGAACAGCGATTGAACTCATTGACACCGTGCGCAGAACACACCGGGGCAGAAAGATACCCATCGTCATTTTTGGTGATGAGAAAATGACACTCGGTGCACCAAGATGGCAAGCTCCAACGCGTTTCCTCTTTAACCCGGTCACCAGCGTGACTTTGGGGAACGTCCTTGATGAAGCGAAGGCGCAATCTTTTCTACCCGCGATTTCAGTCATTGACCGGAATCGATTCCGAGAACAGGCAGAGTTGCGACTTCAGTAAAATCGCTTCAAATTGGGCTGAGATTGGATTCGTGGATTCAAGGGATTTCCGTCCGTATTCGCTTCCACTTTGACACGGGGAGCTTTTCTCCTGCTAAGCAATTGAAGCTGCTTAGCAATGGAAACTGTATCGAAGGCCGGGATGCCCCACCATAAATTGCGGAGGATTTAACCAAGAGGATCAAAATGGGGGAACGCGTAGCGAGACAAAATTCGCTAAACTGCGTCAGGTGGTTCTCAACGGAATCCGTCTTCACCATTGAGAACCGCGACGTGAGCAAATCCTGGGCAAACGCAGGGATAGCCGACTATCCGAGCTCAGACCTGAGAGAGCCAACTCACGCTACTAAAATCCATACAACTCATCACTGAAGCACTGATTCAATCCGGCACAAACAGCCGCTTTGAACGGAACTTTGCACACAACGAATCTCCTTTACTTTCCATGGCGATTTTTGGACTTCCACCTGGCGCGAAAAGCGGCCCGCCCATCCCGGGCATCATCGGGAACTCCGCGTCCATGCAAGAGGTCTATCGGATCACCCGGCGTGTTGCAGGAAGTAATGCATCAGTATTGATCTTGGGTGAGACGGGAGTCGGTAAAGAACTTATCGCAAACGCCATCCATCGACTAAGTCGCCGAAGTGGTGGCCCCTTTGTTCGTGTGAACTGCGGAGCCCTCAGCGAGTCGCTTCTCGAAAGTGAACTCTTTGGCCACGTACGAGGGGCTTTCACTGGAGCGGTAACCAATCGGACCGGTCGATTTGAAGCAGCAAACGGTGGCACGATCTTTCTGGACGAGATCAACAGTACCTCGCTTACCCTACAGGTCAAACTACTCCGCGTTCTCCAAGAGCGAGAGTTTGAACGCGTTGGTGATACCAGCACGCTCAGCACAGACGCTCGGATCGTTGCCGCGAGCAACCGGGACCTGATGAAGGAAGTCAAACAAGAGCGATTCCGTGAGGATCTCTACTGGAGACTGAATGTGGTTCCGATCGAGATTCCACCACTTCGAAGACGACGCGATGACCTGCCGGCACTCGTCTCATTCTTCTTGGAACACTACAACGAAATCAATGATCGCTACGTCGTGCACATTGGTCCGGGAACCATGGAGGCCATGCAGGACTACCACTGGCCTGGAAACGTCAGGGAACTGCAGAACTATATCGAACGAGCGGTGGTGATGGCAGAGACAGATGAGCTCACTGTCGACCTCTTACCCGATTGCATGACTTCGGGACAAGCGGCTCCATCACTCACCTCAACAGGTAATGATTTTGATGCGCTCACTCGTGAGGTCGTCACACGAGGACTTAGCGAATCGGGTGCTTCGAGCGGTATGATTCATTCTGTGATTGTTGATCAAATTGAAAAAGAGCTGATCAGCCAAGTCCTTGCATCCTGCGGTGGCGTCCAAACCAAAGCAGCGACGCAGCTGGGCATCAATCGAAATACTCTCCATAAAAAGATCAAAGACTATCAGCTCGATGAAACTTCGGAAAATCCTTAGGTGAATCTCTTCAGCATAGAGTCCAGACCGCTGAGAAACCTTTTTCACCCATTCACCCAAAAACCTATCCTTCTATCTCGTTGCCCCGGCTCCAGAAGATACACCAGGCGTGGCGAGGTTTAGCCGCTCGATCACGGCATTCTCCACCTTCATCGTTCCGGGGCGCACAGTCATCGAGCGTACCGCTCCTTCAGGACCCGGGCTACCATCAGGCAATACCTGACGGAATACCGCTGGCGAATTTGGCGCCCCCTCAACGGTGAATAAATCTTTGGAAGATGAGTAGGAAGCTCGTGCAGCATTCCCTTCAAGCAAACCCTGCTCGTTGCGTGTCCGAAAGACGACTCCATCAACCGCCGACATCTCCCACCTCGCGGAGGCACCCGCAATCCGACTCAGCGCCTGAACCGGTGGAA
>JAAXIK010000474.1 GCA_012270385.1 Rubripirellula sp.
ACATCATCACCGGATACGTAAATCTGTCTGTCGAGATCTACACTAATGGTCAGCGACTGCTTCTCTGGATCAAGTGGGGAAAATTTTTCCGCAAAAGGAAGCTCAACCGGAAGCCGGTGCTCTTGGCGTCCAAGATGACTGGAATCCACAAAAAAAATGATCAGCAAGAAGACAACATCGATCATTGGTGTCATATTCGCACCAGAGGATAATCGACTTTGATAAGGAATGCGCATGGCTATATCCTAGCGAAATCCCTGAGAGAGCAAATGGATTTTCGGGAGCGAGCAGGATTAGCTATAGCTCCGCAGACCGAATTTGATGAGTAATTGAGTACGAAGAAATACCATAAACTTTTAGGCAATCCCCTTGGGCGAAAAACTTACGTTTCTGAAAACCTTCCTACAGCAGCCCTCAAATATTGGAGCCATTGCTCCAAGTAGCGCTGGCTTGGTCTCCATGATGATCGAATCGTTTGACTGGGAGAATGTCCAATCCGCGATTGAATATGGCCCCGGAACGGGAGTATTCACGGAGGGGATCTTGAAATCCATGCAGGAAGGAACGCATTTCTTTGCCATTGAACAGTCTGCCACCATGGTCGAAGCGACTCTCCAGCGTTGTCCAGAGGTGAAAATCTATCAAGAAAGTGTCACCAACGTGCAAGAGCTCTGCTCAAAAGAGTCAATCCAGAGTGTAGACGCCATCATTTCCGGTCTTCCCTGGGCGTCTTTTCCAGATGATCTTCAGAATGAGATCATGCAGACCATGACCCAAGTACTTCGTCCCGGTGGCACTTTTGCCACTTTTGCCTACTGGCAGGGTTTAGCTCTGCCTGCCGGGCAACGATTTGCTAGCCGCCTAAGGTCAACCTTTTCTCGCGTCCAACGTAGTCCAACGGTTTGGAAAAACCTTCCCCCCGCATTCGTCTATCGATGCACACTCTGATCGAGACTCAATAGTCTGCCATCCATCTTACAATCAAAAGCAGACTAAAAAATGAATTCAGCTGACTCGATCAAAGCATCTGGTAATTCAGAAGACGCGTCTGCATCGAGAACAAAAGTAACATCCTCCCCGCTCTGCAAGTAAGAGGCTGGGGAATCCGCTCCAGGACCTCCACTTAGGGCTCGAGCTACTGCAGTGGCTTTGTTGCGTCCGGTTGCCATGAGAACAATCTTACTGGCCTCGAGTATCGTTCCGATCCCCATGGTGATTGCTTTTCTGGGCACGTGATCAATCGTGTCAAAAAATCTCGCATTAGCAGCAATCGTATTCTCGGTGAGGTCCACCACACTTGTGCGGCCCTTGACCTCACTACCAGGCTCATTGAAGGCAATATGGCCATTCTCTCCAATTCCCAAAAGTTGCAAGTCGATACCACCTTCATTCCTGATAGCGGCTTCATAATCTTCACACTCTTGATAAAGATCCTCAGCAACGCCTGAGGGAACGTGAGTTTTTTCCGCTGTTACATCCACGTGGTCAAAAAGCTTCGACTGCATAAAATGTCGGTAACTTTGATGGTGGTCGGGAGCGAGACCTACATATTCATCCAGATTAAAGGTGGTGCAGTCCGAAAAGCTAACCTGCCCATTCTGCACCATTGCAACGAGTTTCCTGTAAACCTCAACCGGTGTACCCCCGGTCGCTAATCCTAAAATGAGGCTCGGCTTGCATTGAATAGCTCGCGCAAATTCGGATGCAACATCATTTGCCGCAGCTTGAGAATTCTCGGCGATACGCACTTTGATCTGATTACCCATATCCTTAACCCTGTTCTCTTTCTAACGATTCACACGCTGCTAAAATCTCTTCGGCCCAAACTTGTTTGGATAGTTTACCTTTCAGTTCAGCGGCCAAATCAGGTCTAACGAATAATCTGACTCTTTTGACATAGTTGTCGAATTGATGGTCCGCCAGAGCCGATGCAACAGGGGAAACTTCCCGCAACGGTCTCACGTCCCGATCGCGGTGGACGACATCTAAATTGATATCCACCTCTCTTTCTGCGGGAGGTGCATCAATTAATAGATCGGCAGCGTGAATTGCGACACCTGTCAAACTAGCAATTCGCTCTGAAAGTTTTTCGCTGCAAGCCACGAGCCACCAATAAGGCCTTCGTGCAATCGCTTGATGGATTTGTGAACCTTCCAGAATGTTAAACTCAACCGCCCGCTTGTAGAGATTCCGAATACTTCCGAATAGACCGTCAACTAATGGCTCAGCCACACTACCTTCGGCTGCCCGCTTCAGTTGAAAAATCCAACTTGGGTCGTCGAGTCGTAACGAGGACTGCAAATCAATCCGGTTCTGCAAGAGAAATACGGAGCGCTGTAACATTGCCGTGGCAGCCCGGACCGCGTGGTGCCAGTAAACCTCACTGAACATTACATAACGGGCAAAAACCATCATCTCCGCCGCGGTTTTGCCCTTTTCCCCGATTGCCAAGGTACCTGTATCCGGATGGATACATAGGGTCGATATCAAACGAGGCTTATCGAAATTCTGACCGTAGGGCACACCAGCGTGAAGACTATCACGGTAGAGATAATCGAGTTTGTCGATATCAACCGGGCCGCTGAGGCAACTACGCAAAAACCCTAAATCCGCCGATTCATGATCTTTCGTTGCTGAGTTCGGATGAAGGAGTACCATGACGTCCTCTAGCGAACACTGCCAGTCCTGATTCAAACATTCAGAAATGTCGCTGTTCGAAACCCACGATCGAACCCGATTCTCGTGACTCTCGATTCCATCAAGACCCATGTCTTCGATAGGATGGCAAAAAGGCCAATGCCCTAGATCGTGAATAAGCGAAGAGACAATAAAAGCTTCTTGCATTTGGTCAGAGATCATCTGACTGAAAGTTGCGTCACCATCAAACCTTTCTAACAACTGTAAAGCGTTGTGATAGACCCCGAGAGAATGCTCCAATCGACTGTGATTTGCTCCCGGGTAAACCAATGAAACCATTCCCAGTTGACTGATTGAAGCCAATCGCCGCATGGGTTCGGTATCGAGTAATCGACGTACACGGGGAGTTAAAGGTACATCCTGAGTCGGTGGGATTCTAATTAAAGAACTGGTCTGGTGGAGCGTTTTAACTTCGGGCAGCATAATTCAATAAAAGATTAATTTTGAGTCATGATATGTCATTTCCATTCTTCTCAGTCTTAACCTGTTGCCAGAGTCAACCCACTTAAGACGGCTAGCACTAATGTCACAATTAGATACAGTCCCGCGTGAGCTAATCCCTCGGTGAATTCTAATTCAAAAACAATAGAAGAGGCCGCTGCTCCCATGACAACCATAACGCTAAACACTATCCCGAAGGTTAAATAAGACATCTCGGATGCCGAATCCAATTCGAGTACATAAGTGGGTACAAAAGCATAAACG
>JAAXIK010000055.1 GCA_012270385.1 Rubripirellula sp.
CTGGCATCAGGAAAATATCGATATTACCGTGTCGATCACTTGAGAAATCCAGATGTTTACCGTCTCTCGACAAGACGGTGTGACCGTCCCAAGCATCATTCTGGGTGAGAGCCCTTGCCAATCCGCCCTGGGTCTTCACAAGAAAAACATCACCCTGATAGCTGAAAGCAATCTGCTTTCCATCCGGAGAGATCGCAGCGTGTCGGATCCAAAGGGGCGACTCCTCGGCTTCGGCAAAACCGTTCACGCTAATGAATAAGAAGAGTGTCCAGAAAAAGCTAGAAACGATAAATCGTGATCTCGAAACCATGGCTTACAGCAAAAGTCAAAATGGAAGGATATTACTAGTTATTCAACGCTAGTATTGCACGCGAATCCTGTGAGTTTGCGTTCTGGAGGAGGAATCCAAAACAAAATCAGTACACATTCTTTCGCCAAAATTGGATTATGCCGGGGAAACGCCCACAAAGCCTTGGGATTTTTCTGTCCGACTCTTGTGAAGTGATCAGCGTTTTTTTGCCGCATTCTTAGCGCACCGTCGGGTTAATCCTTCACCCCCCGCTATACGACCCCTGGGTGTATTGTTGCAAATGCCATGGAAACCCGTCGAATGATCGCCCTTTCACTCCATTCCATCTAGTGAATGGAATTCGGGTTTCCTCGTCAGCGCGATCTTTATTAGAACCTTGCAGCCCGTATAGAATACGGTGACGAAGCGTCACTCGTTCCGGGGAAGATTCTCCCTGACAATTCTCCCGGAGACGCTCCCGTGCAATTCCTAGAAAGCTAATCTACATAGGGACCAATATGATCAACGAAGAAAAGGTGTTTGAAGTCCAGAAAAATTGGGGTGAAGGCATTGTGCATATCGGTAGCGTCTTTCTCGAAGAGGGTGATTACCGAGCAGCTGCTGAGCAACACATTAATAAGTTCTACAACTACGCTGACGGGCCTGTCTTATTCAAGCCGACCCTAGCGGCAGAGAGGCAATTCCGACTTGATTTCGACGGTGCCCTTTCCTATTTCGTTGGTGGCAACAGCGAGTATCCTGAAGATCACGGATTCGCAATCAAGCCATGGACTGACGTGAAATGGGAAAACGTAGGAACCAACATCGATGGCGATAGAGCGTTAGCGATGGGGAATTACTACTTCACCCCGCACGATGGTTCCGACGTGGTGAAAGTGGAATACTCGTTCGGCTACAAACTGAACAGCGACGGCGAGTTGCGTATTATTCTTCACGGATCCCATCTCCCTTATCCAGGTGCGTAGCACGCGTCGCTATGGTGATCTAGAAGAGAAAGTGCATCGCTTGCTGCGCACGGTGTAACCTCCCTGCGCAGCAAGTTAAATATCAGAAATTCAAGCCACAGTGTCTCTTTTTTAACTCCGATATTGGCTAAGCTCCGGTGTAGCCTTGATCAAGACACTGATCGAGAGCATTTAGTGCGGCTTGGAAGCCACTTCGTCCAAGTCCCATTCTCACGAAGCGATCCTCGTAACCCAGGCAGGTCCCTGGTAATAGGACGATTCCTTTGTCTCGAGCCAGATTGTGACAAAACGCTTCAGCTGACGAGTCCACAAGTTGATTTTGATTCATTTCAACGAAGGCCACCGATCCTGCCTGAGGGCGTCTCCAGGTGAAGAGTTGATGATGCTTCTCGAAGAACGTTTCGCAGAGTTCAAGATTGGCTTCGATAATGGACTTACTGCGTTCAGCTAATGCCGCTCTCACTCGAATTGCTTGGCTTGCCAGAAACTCCGTAGGCGATGCTGGGCAAATCGTTGTGTAGTGCTTCCAATTGATCAGCTCGGTTCGGATCGTCTCATCACGAATCACGACCCACCCAGCTCGAAGTCCTGGCAGACCATAAGTTTTAGATAAACCGCAAAGCACAATCGATTTTTCGTACAAGTCGGCGGCGGAGGGGATGGTGTGTCCCCACTCTAAACCTCGGTAAATCTCATCGCAGAATAGCCAGATTCCGCGATCTCTCGCAAAAGCAACCAATCGCTCGAACTCTTCTGGGGAAGGTAAGTAACCGGTAGGGTTATGTGGGAAATTGACGATGATCAACTTGGTTTTTTCGTTGACGAGTGAGTCTAATTCTTCAAAGTTAAGTGTCCAACTCTCGGTGCTTGGAACGAGATTCCATGGTAGTACCTGATGACACAAGTGCTGTGCAACATTGGTGAGAGCATCGTAGGCTGGCCGCAGGGCTACCACTTCATCTTCTTTTTCCAGCAGGGTCTGCATTGCCAGGTAGATGCCTTCGACCGGGGACGTGAGCACGACGATATCGTCTGGGCTAGCTTCCAGATACATTTCAGAAATTTGTTTCCTGAGTTGTGGATTGCCCTGTGATTCGGTGTATCCAAGCTGAATCTCTCCCAGCTGCGCAAGACTCGACCCCGACATTGCGAGCAGATCGCCAATCGACATGGTTTCACAGTCAGATGCAGCGAGCAGATACGGGGATGAGAACTCATATTCTGTGAAGAATTGCTCGGTCAGGAATGCATCAATTTTCATGATCTGTGCGAAGGGTCGGAGTGTGGTTTTCAATCGAAGACGCGTGTATTCTTATGTTCGGCTAGGCAAGAGCCAAATCACTGGTTCGGCAAAACGTGTCACAATAAGATCGGAAACCCTTTCATGTCGAAGACGCCCATTGTTCGTCCGATTTCTCTGGGTAACACGCTCATTACCTTAGCGTTACTGGGCGTTTACGTTTTCATTGGAGCTTTTTTGGGCGGAGTCGAGGGTGCGTTGCTGGGCACGCTTCTCTTCCTAATTTGTTCTCAGGTTTCGCGTCGAATTTTCACCCGAGAGCACAGGCGGGCGATTCAATATTGTAGGAATCAGGAATACGCTAGAGCGATACCTCTGTTTGAACAGAGTATCGAGTTCTTCGAAAGAAACCGTTGGGTCGATCAATATCGAGCAATCGTGCTCTTCTCTTCTTCATCGATGAGCTATCGAGAAATGGGTTTGGTGAGCGTCGCTTTTTGTTACGCTCAGATGGGCGACGGCGATAATTCTCGCCTCACTTATGAGAAATGTCTGAATGAATTTCCGGACAACATGATCGCTAAAACATCACTCAATTTTTTGGTTGCCGGTGCTGCAGTTTCTGAATCCTCATCTGACTGATGTTTGGGGTTGAGGATTGGGTTTGACTGGGTGTTTGGTTCAGACACTTACTGTTATTTGTGGACAGTAGTCATCCCATCAATGTTTCGATTGGACCCGTTTGTTCAATCTTCAGGCCAACGTCAAGACTACCGAAATGGTTGATTGAGCTGCCGTAAGCGTTGAGCAGTGTTGTGTACCAATTGCCAAGTGTTTTATGTCCTTGTTGTCCGTAGGATGGCAGTCGGATGTAGCGTCGAGAGA
>JAAXIK010000141.1 GCA_012270385.1 Rubripirellula sp.
TTTTTCACCAATCTCTAAATCACTGCTGAGGAGTCTAGGAAACGTTGTGCAACGGTATCCGCAAAGAGGATTCCCTTTCTGGTTAACTTGAGATGTCCCGCAGAATCCTCGATCAGTCCATCTTGGATGGATCGGAGGATCGCCTTCGAAAACAAGTGATAAGTTTCCATGCCAAGTTGGCGGTTAAGTGATGGTAAGCAAATCACCTCGATCAGACGTATCCCGAAAGCGATGCGTTCACTCGCATATTGAATCGGATCAATGGATTCACTTTCCTCGGTTGGAGGGATTCCCTTTTCCATTCTCCGCAGATAAGTGAACGTGCTGCGATGATTCACTTCACGAAATCCATCAACGAACCGAGCAGCTCCGGGACCCGCTGCGTACCATCCTTCCCCTTTCCAATAGGCCATGTTGTGAAGGCATCGGTGATTATCTTTTTCGAAACTAGAAATTTCGTAATGTCGGAATCCTTTTTCGCCGCATTGATGTAACGCTGCTTGATACATCTCAACTTCTGTTTGCTCATCAACAGGCTTGATGGCTCCATGGCGACGTTGATTCCAGAATTGGGTTCCTTTTTCGTACGTCAATGCGTAGGTGGATAAGTGTTGGATCGGTAGTGCGAGAGCTGTTTCTAGGTCTGCTTCCCACTGAGATGTTGTCTCCCCGGGGGCACCGAAGATCAGGTCGATCGATAGATTATTAAAAATTTTGGCTGCAAGTTCGATCGCTGCCACCGCTTCTTTGCCGGTATGATTTCTCTGCAGAGTATTCAGTTTTTCCGCGCGAAAGGATTGGATCCCAAAAGAGATTCGATTGACTCCCCAGCTTTGTAGGCAATCAAGTTTCTCTTGATCAATGTCCTCAGGGTTTGCTTCGACACTGAATTCGGTCAACTCATTCAGATCAAAGAGTTGATTCAAGCTCTCAAGTAGCTTGTTGAGATGCGAATTGGATAAGTGTGTTGGTGTTCCGCCACCAAGAAAGAGTGTGTCAAGGAGAGGGCGTTTTAATGAATCCAGTTCCTCTGTGATCGCTTTCACGTAACGATCAATGAGATCATCTCGATCCGCGACCACGCTGAAATTGCAATAACCGCAGCGATGACGGCAAAAAGGAATATGAATGTAAGCTGATCTTGGCTTCGCCCATCTCGCATCGGGATGATTCGATACTAGATCCATAATTTAAGACGTCCGTCTAGTGCGTCCGGTAACGCTTTGGCGACAAATTTTTTAACTTGAGAGACGTTATATCTTGTGCTGAGGTGACTGGCGATGATGAGTTCATTCTGGAATTGATCTTGTCTAGCTCGATAATCATCGACGTGCATATGACCATGTTTATGGATTTTGTCTTTTCTATGCTCCGGAGCGACAAAGGTCATTTCTGAAATCAGAATCTTTGATTCATAAAAAACAGGGTTCTGGTCGAGTCCCTTCGGTGATGTATCACCAGTGTAGGCAATCAAAGGGATCCTCATTTCCTTTGTGATTTCAACTCCCGCCAATTTCTTCTCTTTGATTTGTTGCCCATCGAGATCTTGAAATTCCGGCTTTAATTTGTGTCGTCTTTGATGCACAACAAAACCCACGGAGTCGATCGTATGCGTTGTGGGTAGCGCGGTGACAACATATTCTCGACTGATGTCGATTTGGTCACCGGGAAGTAGGCCGATGAGTTCACATGGCATGGCTCCTCGATCGAGCTTTCGAAACGTTTGTAACATATCCCAGGCTGCATCGACCGCTGAATCGGGAAGATAGATAACCGGCGGATCCATTTTCATCATGCGGCGTCGAGACACATACGCCGGGAGGGCTGCAATATGGTCTAGATGAGCATGCGAAATGAATGCAGTTGGGATTCCCATGAAGTCCCATGGTTGGATCCCGACGTCAAATAGAATTTTTAGTTCGTTTAATCGCCAACACGTTTGGACTGCCGCTCGCGAATACCCTTCGATAGTGAGGCCGTCGTGGATATGGCTCAAAATTGGCGCGTTTTTTACCAGCATGGATTCCGGAACAAAAGCGGTTAAGAAACGAGGCGGGGTAAGCGGACAAGTGAGAAGCCCAATAAGCTTGCCTCTATAGGATAACGACCTGAGAATTCTTGGCGAGGCATCTCGCTATTGAGAATGCGTGAGGCGTTTCGCTTCTTGGAATCCGCGGATCTTAAAATCTAGGCGGTTCGGATATTCGTATTTCTTTCTTGCCCGCCAACCCATGCAACCCTACGAATTCAGCATGGAGTGGACGAGCTCCATTTTGGGAATGAATTTCCCTCAGCGGGGCTGGCCAGGCATGTTCACGGCCTGAAATTCGCTCGCATCGTAGTTGTCGACCTCATTGACATTGAGGTTCTCCGAGTAAAGTTGGGTTCGGACGACAAAGATATCCCCGTGAGTGTCCTGTTCCACCGCAGCACCGTGATGACGAGTCAGTTCCAGCGTGGCAAGGAACCACCCGATCAAGGATGATTTGTGAATGCCGCCAGTGACCATATCCATCAATGGCACTCGGTTTTCATCGCGAAGTCGGTGATGAATCTGTTGCATGTAGACATGGATTGGTGTGTCGTCGTAAACCACCTCGGTTGCGGGTGGGCCCGAGGCTTCTCGCATAATCCGACCGAAGGCACTGACCAAGTCCCAGATTTCTAGGTCTGCGAGAGGCTGGTCACCCAAATCCAATCGTCGGGCGGGGAGATCATCGCTCAGACGCTCGTATCGTTGCTGCCAGCGAGTTCCCATTTCATCTAGAACCGCTGCCGCATCTCGAATTTCCTTGTACTGAAGTAATCGTTCCACCAATTCTTCTTGGGATTCGATAATCTCCTCTTCTTCCGTTTCTTCCTCAATTTTGGGTAAGACAGCTTGGCTTTTGAGCTCAACGAGCGTGCTGGCGAGATCAACGAAATCCCCAACATCACCTAGATCGAGTTCCTTGAGGACTTCGATATAGTCCAGATATTGTTGCACGATCTTACTGATCGGCATTTCGGTCAGATTGACCTCGTGCCGCCGAACCAGGTACAGCAGAAGATCGATCGGACCGCGGTAGGCTGGGAGATTAATACGAAAGTTCAAGGCTGCGAATTCCAGAAGATCGCTACCCCGTGACATGTAGTTGGAGGCTTTATTTTGCCAGTGTTATAGGTCAACTGCTTCAGTAACTGACTGGGAATGCACGAAATAGCCAGTTTTACGCGCAGCGATCCCCTCGCCTAGACGCAGATTGCCCAATTTCAAGCCCAGCTGGGTAGGCAAAGCTCCCTGACCTTGCCGGATTAATCGTTGCGATCACCGCGGGAGTTCTTCAAAGCCTGAGATCGTAGCCCTTGGTGGATTTAGTGTTGAAAATTATGATGCTGACTCGAATAC
>JAAXIK010000298.1:0-2008 GCA_012270385.1 Rubripirellula sp.
CGATTGCTGGCTTGGCTCCGATTTCCTTCTATCGATTCAATTTGTGATCGGGTATTGGCGACGACCCTCGATTCTGTACCTTCGATGGGTTCGAGTCTCGCCAAGGCAGCGTTGGCTAGATCCACCATCCCCGCTGAGCTCAATCGCTGTGCGACGAAGATTTGGATGTCACGATCGTTCTCATATTTCTCACATAGCTATGCGACAGAATCTGTGAACTCTTTTGAGCTCTGATGATTCTCAACGTCGGTTCCCGTGGTGGGGAGAAAAGCATCGAGCACATCAAGAAACGCTGAGTTCCGCAGCTGAAATTCTCTGAGCTCCTCATCTTCACTTAGCTCCATTCCATTGATATCTGCTCTCAGCTTCGCCAGCAGTGATCTCACCGTTCGGAATTCGCGCTGTGCTGGCGGCAGTCGAAGCTGTTGATTGATATAAGATTCGGCGGCGGCGAGTCGCATTGGGAATGCATCCTCGGCATCAATCATTTTCCATTGCTTGGCCGCTTCTTCGGTATTGCCGGCACGATTCCAAGCATCAGCGATTCTCGCCCGCAACAAAGAGTTATCTGGATCCTCGGCTGAAACTCGATCAAGGGCTACAGCAGCTTGGTCCCACAAGTTTTTCGCTGCGTAGATATCTGCGAGCTGATTTGCGACAGCAACTCGAAATGGAGTAGCAATTTGAACGCTGCTGTTCAGTGCAACGCGTAATCTTTCAATCGCTTGTCTTTCTCTACCCTCTTGCTGATCCATGGCTGCTTTGAGTACATCCAGTTGCCAGCGTGACGCCATGTTTTTTTGCGTTGAAGCATTGCGTTGATCATCGGGCAATTCTGTTGCATTCAAGGAGGCGATACGCCGTTCACTTACCTCGATCGCAGCTTCGAGTGCTTTCATGGCATCGAGTGCAGCTTTGGTATCCTCCATTTGCTGGACACGGTAAGATGCCATCGCATTACGAAGGGGAATGCTGTTGGGATTGCGGCCAAGGCCTTCTTGCCAGATCGCCAACGCTCCCGCTTCATCTTCTTCGTTGACTAAAACAGATCCTGCTCGCAGGTAACTGTCTTCAACCAATTCGTTGGGAACGGGATCAATATCCAAGGCGGTAATCGCCTTGTAATACTCAACCGCTTTGGCGGGTTCACTGCTTTCGGAACCACGGGCAGCCGCGTTCAAGACAAAAATATCCCAGTAATACTCCGGGATATTCGACTGGGAACTTGGATCCGAAGAGATCGTTAAATCATCATCTTTTTTCAGTTCCGCTAATCGCGTGAGTGCTCGACTCGCATTTTGATTGGCAATGTTGACTGCGGGTTCCTCAAGTTCATCCGCCGCGTAGTGCGTGTAGAGAATCCAGTTCGCGTGTTGACTCGATTGTTCCAACAGAAAAGTCACCGCCTCTTCTACCAAGCGATCTGCTCTCGCACGAAGCGTTTCTACGGAACCCTGCTCTTCTAACGGTTCGAAGATTTGTGGTTCGTTGTGATAAGCGCTAAGGAATAAACTAATCAGATTGAGGTCCTCTGGATTTCTGCCGACAGCCAGAGTCAAAATTTCACCAGGGATCTGCGTGCGCATCCATCCCCAGTAATCAATCTCTTTGTCCTTGAGGGTGTTGTCTCGAGCTTCGTAGGTGCCAGCGAGAACTTGCCCCACAACCGCTCGAGCTAGCTGTTTTGATGCAAAGGCATCATTCGGATCCGGCTTGAGAAGTAGAATCTGCTTTTCGGCTTCGGGGAGCCAAAAACTGCCAAGTTGCAGTAATCGCTCTACAAGTCTTTTTCGAAGGTCTTCGATTGCGGTGGCGTGGACTTGGGGATCAAGACGACCAATCGAGCTGCTAAGCTGCTTTCTCGCACTGTTGATTTTTGCGTAGCGTTCGCTGTAGCTTGCGGTGTCGACCGCAGCATCCGCCACACGCCCCGCTTCGATGATCACTTCTTGATCAGCGGGATGCATCATGGAATAGCGCTTCAACCAACGACCTGGACCATCGGATT
>JAAXIK010000298.1:2018-3381 GCA_012270385.1 Rubripirellula sp.
CCTCGGATGCAAGAACGAGAAACGACGCGGATGCTTCCGTGGAATGATGGCGATAGGAGACAAATGAGAAAGCTAAGACGGTAGTGAGAATGAAAGCCGAGCAGCCAACGAGCAGCCAATTCCAGTGCCAAGTGCGATGGCGTTCTGGAATGTGAGAATTGAGACTGGCAGCCACTTGATTCGCTGTGACCGTTTCGTCACTACGCTTCTCTGCCGATTCGAGGTTTTCTGGTTCGTCCGTCATTGCTATGCGAAAATTTGGATGATTTCAAAAACTAAATGAAGCGAATTCGTTGAGTGTTTCCAAGGAGCTTCGATTAAAGGTTGGGGACTTGTCCGGCCAAGGCGTACTGATAATTACCGTAACGGTATGCGTATTGCCGGTGAGTGATTCCGTTGAAGACCGTTCCTGCGAGATTAGCGCCAGAAGCTTCGAGCCGGCGTGAGGTTCGCGTCAAATTGTCGAGTCGACTTACATCACGCATCACGCACATCAGTGTGGCGTCGACTTGCGAGGCGACCGCGAGTGTCTCACCTGCCGAGAGTACGGGTGCTGTATCGAAGATGACGTAACCGTAGTGCTTCAGAGCCTCTTCCATGAATTCTTCGATCGCCGCGGGATTCATCAGACGGTGGGGACTGCGATCCAATTTTCCTGCTGGCAGGATGTGTACCAGATCACCCAGTGATGTATTGACCGCTTCCTGCAGCGAAATTTTCCCAGAGATCACTTCCGTGAATCCGGGACCAATTTCGACGCCAAAAATCTCGTGTTGGTCAGGGCAGCGGAGATCCGTGTCGACCAGCAGAACCGTCTGTCCTGTGGCTTTGGCGATGGAGAGTGCAAGTTGGGATGCAACGCTGCTTTTTCCCTCTCCCGACATGCTACTCACCACTGCGATGGATCGAGTATCTCTTGCCTTGGTGGACAGGAGGAGGTTGGCGCGTAGCGTATCCACACTCTCTTCAAATTGTCTCACTGTCTTACGCGTTCGGATTTTTGAAGGCAGTCTTGCGACTTCACCCATGACCGGTGCAAGAGGAAGATCTTCAAGAGTTGAGCTGTCGGTGATTCGTTGGATCTTGAATTCGAGTAAGAAGCCGATGGCGAACGGGATCAGGAACGCCGCTCCAGCTGCCATGATGACTTTCTTGTAAGGCATCGATTCAACCGGAGAGTTTGGTGGCTGAGCTGATGCAAGACTTCGCACGGTGCCGCCGTTTTGACGTTCGGTACGAATCGCTGCAATCCGATCCCGCAGTTTCAAAAGCACGGCGTTTGCAACCTCAAGCTCCTCTTGAGCGAAGTGGAGTTTGGCGGTTTCACCACCAAACTGTGCCATTCGATCTCGCGAGTCGTTGG
>JAAXIK010000464.1:0-251 GCA_012270385.1 Rubripirellula sp.
AAGGCTTGATCGCTCGACCATGTTGTACCAAACGCTCTGCCTGAGCGTTGACTTTCTATACGTGAATTGAATCGGCATGGATCCACTGACGAATTTCAACCGACGAAACCTGCTCAGGTCTTTAGGCTGTGGTTTTGGACATCTTGCAGCCTCCGCGTTGGCAGCATCAGGATCGGTAAATGCGTCCTACGCCGCACAGAAAACCCAATCGATCCCCAATCCACTTGCGAATCGCAAGCCCCATTTTCCTC
>JAAXIK010000464.1:261-3374 GCA_012270385.1 Rubripirellula sp.
GCGGGTCATCTTCATCTTCATGCAGGGTGGACCCAGCCATGTTGACACATTCGACTACAAGCCGATCCTGGAAAAGCGTGATGGTGAACAAGAAGTTTTTGATGACGCGCGAGTGTTGGCAAAGACCAAAGAAGTTGTGAAGCATCGCATCTTTCAGTCTCCTTGGAAATTCAAGCGGCATGGCGAATGCGGGCAGTCAGTTTCCGAGCTTTTCCCTCACATCGCGAAACATGTCGATGACCTTTGCTTTCTTCAAGGCATGCACACTGACGGGGTCGCCCATGGTCCGGCAACACTGTTCATGCATACGGGATCCATTAATCTGGTGCGACCATCGATTGGTTCGTGGGTACTGTACGGACTGGGCAGCGAGAATGAGAATCTCCCAGGCTTCATCACGCTTCAGCCCTCGATGGGCAACGGCGGCCCAAGAAACTACAACAACGCATTCTTACCCTCGGTGTATCAGGGTACAGCCATTGGCCGAGCCGGCGGCCGCACAGCAGATATCCAGCTGAAGAATGTCACCAATTCCAAATGGTCCAAGTCGCAGCAGGAGCGGCAACTTGAAATCTTGCGACGCCTCAATCAACAACAAATCGAGAAGCACGCAGGCACCAAAGAATTTGATGCCGTGCTCAATTCGTACGAACTCGCTTGGCGAATGCAAACCACCGCTCCGGATCTACTGGATCTTTCGGAAGAGCCCGAGCATATCCAAAAGATGTATGGCATCGGGCAGAAAGCGACGGAAGATTTTGGGAGACAGTGCTTGATGGCGAGACGTTTGTGCGAAGCGGGCGTGCGGTTCGTACAAGTAAACTACGGAGACAACACGAACAACCCCCGATGGGACCAACATTCAAATCTTACCAAGCATGCGGAACATGCGATGAACACGGATCAACCTGTCGCGGGATTGATCCAAGACTTGAAGCAACGCGGATTGCTTGAAGACACACTGATTTGGTGGGGCGGTGAATTCGGCCGCACACCCTACGCGCAGGCCAACGGCACGGGGCGCGACCACAATCCCGATGGCTTTACAATTTTCGCTGCGGGAGCAGGCGTAAAACCCGGTTTCAGCCACGGGCAAACCGACGAGTTTGGCCATCATGCGATTCAGGGGAAAGTCCATATGCATGATTGGCATGCAACCTTACTGCACCTACTCGGACTTAACCATGAAGAACTGACATTCCGACATGACGGAAGGGACTTTCGCTTAACCGATGTCCATGGTGACATCGTTCATGAAATCATCAGTTAAACTTGATCGCACTGCCGCCTCACCGGTCAGAGTGCGTGTCACCGCAAAAATGCAGACCCAGAACAGTGGTAGCTAAGGCTATTCGCGAAGCAGCGTGACTGCACCTCGCTCATGTGACAATTCCTTGTTCACAATTTGTCGTCTCAACATGGCGAGAGGATTCTGATCCTCTTTTGCCATCGCATCCTGAAGACCACCCTTGATGGACAACGTGCCAGAAAAACTTTCAGCGAGTCCTTGGGTATAGGCCATGAAAGTCTCACCAGGCTGTAAATGAAAAGACTCAATCACGGGATCCACCTCAATCGATGAATTCAGTGGGTCGCTAACTTGAGAGCAAACGGATCGGCTTCCGTAGCGATTTCCAATCACGGCTTCAAGAGAACCCGCTAAAGCGATTTCGCCCTCGCCATTGAATGGATCGATCCTTGCATAAAGGAGAGACAGCAATTGTTCGGACGTACTGGATTGCCAGAGCGTATCACTGACTCGCTGCAGGAGATCGGCAGGCTTATGTCGATAACCGGTGTGAGCTGTCAACGCAGCTCTTGCCAATGCGGCTGTCATGGCGCCTTTGACAGAATCTTCGATCGCTTCAGCAAGAACAATCATCAAAGTGCCATCGGGGAGAATATCCCAGAGGTGCCAGCCTGTTGCCCAGGGCCTCGGTGATTCGAGTAAACCATCGACTCGCCATCCCGATGCAACCAAACTACCCACCGGCAGGGATTCATATTGCCACTGTGCGAGGTCCTGAGCGGGCTCATGGCGGAGTTCACTGATTTGCTGCTTCTCTGATGACGCACGCTTCAAGCGATCGCCGATTTCAGAAGCGGATAACTCGGCGACGGTGGTTTCGGCGACACTGAAAGTCCTTTTCGTTTGAGAGAAGATCCAAAGCGTCCCAACTGGAACACCATCGCTTTCGATGGTGGCGCATATCGCTGCCTGATATCCATCCTCCGGGCTACTCCATGTTTCAGAATCCTGAGCATGAAGATCATCAATGGCGACGACACCATCGACCATTGCCTGAAGATCACCGCGGCTCCCACGAAGAGAACGCGGCGGTTGCTCGATCCGATTCTCTGGTAGCCCATGAGTCATTCGGCAATTGAGCTGCTGAGTCTCTTCATCAAGCAAATAGATTGCCGCAGCCTGACAACCGCTCCCTTTGACAGCTCGCTCGAGAGAACCACTGATTTGGACAGAGAGCTTTTTCTGCTCTGCTTCGCCACCCAAAATGGGAGCTCTCGCCGCGAGTTCCATTTCTTGAAGTCGCATGCGTTCACGATTGACCTGCATCTCTTGAGCCAGCGCGTTGGCGGATTCGGCCAGTCGGGTCGCTGCAAGCGTACCCACCGAAACCTCTGAGCTCCTCTCGGACGTGTGCAGATTCACGGCGGGGAGTATGGCGACCTCTCCCCTTTGGATGGACTTCTGATCGACACGCCATCCGGTCACGTCAGAATAGGATTGCCAGAAAGACTCGAGCGGGGTCTTTTCTTGGAGGACGGAGGGATCGGCAGGGACATGATGCCCATGAAGACGCAAGTAATTGGGAATCGTTTTGGTCACGATACAGCCTGAGAACGATAACGGCTGAACGCTCCGATCTCCTGCCCCGGAACCGGCAGCTCGAACGGAAATGGTTGTGTTTGCATTCCTGTTGCGAGAGAACGTATCGACTGATCCCCAGACTTTTCCTGAACCCTTTGACCGTTAAACCTTCCGAAGTTTTCCAAGGCAATGATATAATCGACATAATCCCCGAGATAGTTAGAGCTCGAAGTAGGGGCGTCCTATGAATACTATTAGGTAAAAGCCGACAACCTCGCATTTA
>JAAXIK010000169.1 GCA_012270385.1 Rubripirellula sp.
GTACAGTACGACATGAAGCGTTTCTTGTTAAGTAGCCAAATGATTTCTGAACCCATTCACTACCGTTACGCTTGGGGCCGGAATCCGCTCGCCAATCTTCAGGCGACGGGTCACAAAGATTTGCCATTTGCTACCCAGCGCAGTGATACATGGGTCATGGAAGAGGTTCCGCTCGGTGTACTCGGAGAGCAGGTGACACTACCCATTTCAAGGGCAGATCGAGGTAAAATCCTACAAGGACTTCGTCAACAGGACGAGGATCGTCGAAGGATGCAAGCACAAAGCACTCTGGAAGAATTAAATAAAGGAACGAAGTGATCCAGACAGCTGGCAGGTTCACGGAAATCCGATGAGTCAGCGCGGCCGATGTGTACTGAATCATTGGCGCGTCATCAAACGTACCCACTATTTTTTCCAATCGCTCTCCATTTTGGCAGGTTTATTTATGGCTACTTTACCGATTCTCTCCGATCAAAATCTGAGCAATTCGGCCGCTGAGTTGTTCGAGGAAATCAAGGAAACGCGACAAACCGAATATGTAAATCATTTTTGGAGAGTGATGGCTAATCATCCTGAGCAAGCTAGGAGAGTCTGGGAGCAGCTTCAGGAGGTGATGGCTCCCGGTGCTCTGGACCCTTTGGTCAAGGAGCTCATTTATATCGCTGTTTCAACTGCTAATAACTGTGAATACTGTATCCACAGCCATACCGCATCCGCCCGGAAACGTGGGATGACGTCAGAAATGTATGCTGAATTGTTAGAGGTGGTATCGATGGCAAGCCAGACCAATGCTCTCGCCAATGCGATGCAAGTGCCGGTGGATGAATGCTTTGAGGTGCCACCAGGCCCAAACTGAGTACATCGCTATTTCGGTCATCCCTCCTCAAAACCACTGTATGCATTCATGATCCGATGACCGTTTCAGCGATTCCACTGAAGCCACTTTTTGAAAACGTTCAGGATACGGGGTGTAAGACGCGTGCGATTGTATTGATCACCCAATTTTCTGATCGCCTCGGAGCGGGTTGGGTAGGGGAAGATCGTCGATGCGATTTTCTTTAGACCAATTTGATTCGTCATTGCGAGAGTGATCATCGAGATCAATTCACCTGCATTTGGATTAACAACGGTAGCACCCATAATTTGATCCGTTCCTTTTTTCAGATGGATGCGAACAAATCCCTCGGTATCTCCGTCGATTGATGCTCGATCAACCTCATTGAAGAAAATAGTTTGGGTGGTCACTAAAGACTTGCTTTCGGTACCCGAATTGGATCCGATCCCTACATGGCCAATCTCTGGAACGGTATAAGTGCAACGGGGAATGATGAGTGAACTCAAGCGGCGTTTGCCAAGAAATAATGCATTTTGAACGACGATCCTAGCCATGAAATCTGCGGCGTGAGTGAAGCGTTCAAGGGAAGCTACATCCCCAGCGGCAAATACTCTAGGATTGGTGGTTTGCAGGAAATCGTTGACTTGAATGCCGTTTTTTGTATCAAACGAGATTCCTGCTTTCTCTAGTTCCAGGCCATTGACGTTAGGGGTGCGACCCACGCATACAAGTATTTCTTCCGCAGAGATCTCCCTTTCTTTCCCATCCTCGACGATTGAAACATACTTCGTCGTGCCGCGCTGGGATAGGGATTGAACCGAAGCGTTTAATCGAACATCCGTGCCCTCCCGGATGAATGTTTGCAAAAGAATGGAGGACGCATCCTTGTCTTCGCGGCTGAGCAGATGACTCGATTTCTCAATCTGCGTCACCTTTGATCCGAGGCGAGTAAAGGCTTGAGACATTTCACATCCGATCGTGCCTCCACCAATAACGATTAAACTTTTAGGCAGGGATTCGATATTGAAAATGGTTTCATTGGTATGGAAATCAACCTCTTTTGCGCCGGGTACCGGTAATGTTGAAGCGATCGCTCCAGTAGCAATCATCGCCTTCCTAAAACGCAGTGTAGTTTCATTGACGAGGATCTTATCTTTACCACAAAATTTTCCGTGGCCAATAAATACATCGACACCCAGTTTCCTAAACCGGTCAATCGAATCATGCTCGCTTAAGTTGGCACGAGTTCGCCGAAGATTCTCCATGACTGCATCAAAATCATCACGCTTGATTGGATGGATGGATTGAGGGTATCCCTCCTGCTCTCCGGCGTGCTTTCTAGCCGCCTGGATGAGGGATTTCGATGGAACGCAGCCGGCGTTCAAGCAATCTCCTCCCATCTTGTTGGATTCAATCAGTGCTACCTTCGCTCCAAGTCCTGCAGCGCTTGCTGCGGCGACCAAACCGGCTGGACCTCCACCAATCACCACAAGATTGTAAATCCCGTCGTAGGTTGGCTCCCATTCCACTGCTTGGCTCACATTCTCCAGCCATTTCCTATCCGCCTCACTCTCAATCTTTTTTTTCTGTGTGTCGATCACAGATTCTTGGTTTTCGGAAGCATCGATCATCAAACAAATATCCGGATTTAGATTGATTGGGATGTTAGTGTGAGGAAACTCTGCATGAGAGTTGCGTCGCTAATTATCCATTCCAGTACGACTAGGCTTTTGAAGCATTTTTACCATTCGCTTACCGATCCACGGTAGGAAGCCAAGGATAATAAAGGCGAAGATCAACTGGGGGGTCAAGATTGCAGGGCGACTTGGGGATGTGATGGTTGCGAGGTTGGGCAGATTCGAACCGGCGTAGACATATGCAATTGTTCCAGGCAACATGCCCATCTGACTGACCCACCAGAAGGTTCTTACTCGCATCGGTGTCAAACCCATCAAAAGATTAATGAGGAAAAATGGGATGGCAGGGATGAGTCGGAGCGTGAAGAGATAAAATGCACCCTCGTGTTCAAGGTGATGATTGACGCTGCTCAGTTTGTCACTGTACCGCCTCATGATTCTCTCCCTTATTAAGTAACGACTGGAGAGAAAAGCGAGAGTCGCACCACTGGTCGAGGCAAAGCTCACTAGGATGAGAGCACGAGTGAAGCCGAGGTACCAGCCTAAAGCCAGAGACAAGATCGCTGCTCCCGGAATAGATAGTCCCGTTGCAATGGTGTAGGTGAGGAACGCTGTGAGAAGGACCAGTGCCGGTTGTTGGTCCAAGAGATCCCGTAATTCCTCCTCCCTGCCAATCAGTGTTTGGATTTGAAGTGTGTCAGCAGCGTAGAAATAACATAGCATCGCCCCTACGATTATGCTGATCCCAAACGCGAGGCTTATGCGCCGTTTCTTTAAGTCATCTGGTGAAGTCATCGCAGGTTTCTGTTGGAATCAATGCTTTGTGAGTGCATTTCGGGTAGATGAAAGAATCAAGTTTACCTTTCAAAATATGAAAGCACCTGTCTGT
>JAAXIK010000015.1:0-1402 GCA_012270385.1 Rubripirellula sp.
TCACCATACATTCACAGCGATTGATTCTGAATCAAAAAGTTCGGTCGAATCGAATGCGGTGGTCACGGTAATTGACCCCAATGGACCGCAGTTGAGCATCGCTCCTGATTCATTGAAGGTGGAAGAAAATCTTGGTGAGACTCTGTTAACGGTGCTGGAGATTCATGACCCAGATTATGTTGGAGATCATGAATTTGATGTCGATGATGATCGTTTTTATGTTCCAGGAAATCAACTATTTCTTCAAGAATATGATCATTTTGATTTCGAAACCGAGCCTGAAATTGCCCTGGTGATTACCGCTGCCCGTAGCGAGGGTCCGCATGCATCAGTCAAAGAATTATTACTCATCGAAGTTTTGGATGTTCCCGAACAGCCTCAGTCAATTTCGCTGACTAATCAAACGGTTTTAGAGAACACATATGGAGCCGTGGTGGGTCAGGTGCTCGTTGATGGTGGTCCCGCATCAAGCCAGTTTTTGGTCAGTGTGAACGATTCAAGGTTTGAAGTTGCCAACGGAATTCTCAAGCTACGAGACCAAGTGCTGGTTGAACGCGATAGTCAAACTGAGATTGAAGTGATGTTGGGGGTGAGTGATCAAAGTGGAATCTTTGAATCGATTTCATCTGCTTTTGTTCTTCATGTTGCCGAAAATGCGAACCCTTATCACAACGCGGACAATCCCTATGATGTCGATCGAAACGGAAGCGTTACAGCACTGGATGCACTTGCAATCATCAACTACCTGAATGTGTATGGTCCAGGTCCTATTCAGCGAACGGATGGGGATTACGCTTACGACGTCAATGCAGACAAGCTAGTCACTTCACTAGATGTATTGTTAGTCCTGAATGAACTCAATCGTCAGCGTCTGCGAGGAGAGGCAGTGAGTGATGGTGAGCAGGTGGATGTCGAAGCAGATGTTGATCTTGATGAGACGCCACTTCCCTACCCCGCAAATTCCACTCAGTCGATGGAAGATGTTGATAGTCCCCTACCTGCCGGCGCCAAGAACGCAGAAATGAACCTGCTCAACGCTGAATGGACAGGGGAAATGGTCGATGAAACGATTCCGCTGATTGAGGTGGAGCCCTGGCTAGCGTCAGGGGAAACGGAAAAGGGATCGGAGGAAGAGACAGGCGAGCAAGATTTGAGTGGGAATGTCGACCTTCTCTCTGGGCGAAGTCATCCCCTGACGAAAGATAAATCCTCTGAAGGGAATTGACCTAAGCTTCCTGAGAGGCAGCCAACCTAGCTTGCTCGTCGAGGAGCTTTTTCTGATATCGAGACTGGACAACATCAACAAGAATCATAACCAACAGTACGAAATAGAATGTACTTTTGGACATGGGTGTGACCTCGGTTCCGAAGAGTGATACGTGGGCTAGATGCCCTCCTTCAC
>JAAXIK010000015.1:1412-3358 GCA_012270385.1 Rubripirellula sp.
ATGAATAAACCCAGAACCTCATACATGCGATTCTTTTGAAGGAAGTCAGCAACTCGATCCGCTAGCAGCATCATGAGTAGACCGCTGATTACGATGGCGATCGTCATGATAGCCATCAACTCGGTCAGGGCCATCGCGCTAAGGATCGAATCAAAGGAAAATACAAGATTCATGATCACAATCATGGTGATCGACTTGGCAAGTGTGCTTTGCTGCTTTTTTGTTGGGTCCTTTGAGATGTCCTGCACAGCCAGTAGGTGGTAGATCTCCTTGATCGCTGTCCAGAGAATGAATGCACCTCCACCGATCACGATCAAACTGTGACCTGATAGGCTGAATGTCAGAGCCGATGACTCAACGGAAAGAAAAGTTCCTTGCAGTTGTTCAACAAGATTGACCAGGATGAAGAGAAGGACAATCCGGAAAACAATCGCTAACCCAATTCCTGCTTTACGTACAGTGGATTGTTGATCCTGAGGAACACGTTTACTCTCAATCGAAATATAGAGCAGATTATCGAATCCAAGGACAGCTTGGAGCAGCACAAGCATTCCCAAGGTGAATAAACTCTGCAGGGACCAAAATACTTCCTGAGGTTTTGCTGCCTCTGCACCACTCAGTTCGACGGCTGTTTCCGCCAATGGTAGGACATTGATCAAATCGGGCAAGAAATTCATCGCTTGAATCATGAGTGATAGAGTTAAAGAGAAAGGTAGATCTTGTCTCGTCTAAACCAATTTCAGGACTTGGAACAGAACGACGTACAACGGTGCTCCGGGTGATTGCTGCAAGATAGAGTATTGCCCGGAATACACAAGTCTTTTGATGCTAAACCCGCGGGTTTAGCTCGGATAACCACCTGGTCGCTACGCATCCGCTACCGATCTTCATGGTGGCTTTTTTCGTTGACCAGTTCGGTCATGCCCACAGAATTGAAGAGCGTTTATACGCAGTGTACATCTGAAGGGCCAGCAACGGTAAATCTCGAACGGGTGGGACTACCCATGAGACGGGGCAGGTTTGCAAGTAGCACGACTCCAAGTAAAAAAAGCTCACAGGGCGGACTGACTGTTGGACGAACACCCCACCAGAAGATTATCATGCGGTTTCCGTCAGCGTATTTTCCCGACATCAGCGAAAATAGAGAATCAAATGATCCGTGTTTTTCAATCCCTCGTTCTTTTGGCTTCGATCGTCGTTGGCCAAGCTTCCTTGGCAGCAGATAGTAAACAGTATTATGAGATTCGAAGTTATCTGCTTTCCGAGAATAGTGACGCCGTTGCAATCGACGCATATTTAAAAACCTCACTGCTGCCCGCTCTCAAGAGACTTGGAGTAGGACCCGTCGGGGTATTTGAAAATGCTCCCACGGATGAAACAGGTAGTGCCCGCGTCGTGCTGGTGATCCCTTATCACGATCCCGGTCAGATCCTTTCCGTGAAAACAGCACTCCAAGCCGATCAGCAATATTTGGACTCCGCGGCGGAGTACTTGAATCGGGGGCCGCGTGAACCCGCTTACCAAAGGATCGAAAGTGAATTGCTCGTAGCCATGGACTGCATGCCGCAATTGGAGGTCAAACCAGAGAGTTTGGCAAATAGTAGTCGTGTCTACGAGTTAAGGATTTATGAGAGCGCGAATGAGAAATTGGGTGACCTAAAAGTCGATATGTTCAACAATGGTGAAGTTCCAATCTTCCTAGACTGCGGGATTCAACCCATCTTTATTGGGCAAGCTCTTATTGGCCCATTTACTCCCAGTTTAAGCTACCTCACGGTGTATCCAAATGAGCAGGCTCGGGAGCAAGCTTGGAAAGATTTTCGCGTGCACCCTGACTGGCAAGTGTTGAAGGAAGTCAAAAAATACAAGGGCACGGTGAGTAAGATCTACAAGTACGTTTTATCTCCCAAACCATTCTCTCAGACGTGAGTGCTTGGCACTCCTGC
>JAAXIK010000128.1 GCA_012270385.1 Rubripirellula sp.
AGCCTATAGTTATCCGGAATCCTTGTTTTACCTAAGTGTCCTTCAGTAAACGCTAGTTTGAGAACGCTCCGAGTGGACTCATGCTTTCGAGCATCTGAATTCAATGAAACAGAGCCCCTCGACTGAGGTTGGCTCTGTTTTTGTATTTGCTCAGTGTTGTAGCTTCTCTGAATTTCGTGATTGTGCAGAGTTTAGATTACTAGGTTCATCTTCCGAAGATTGGCCAGATGTGACCGCTTGATGGGAGCAATGATTTAATCTTGCGGAGAGGGAACTTTTAGTCGCGACTTGACCTCTATTGGTTTGCGGTCTCACTATTTTGTATGGTTCCAATCTATGAATGGCTTCAAGACTGTGATCCTAAAGAAAATAGCATTGCAGTAGTCTGGCAGGTTGAAGCGATATTCGTTTACCCAAGTGTTTTGGATCTTCTTGTTTCTTATAAAACGATATCATGTTTGAAGAAATCCTTCGGAATTTGAAACGTAAGAGCAAGAGGGATATTTATTCTCGGCACCCCAAGACGCGACGTCTGCAGGGAGAGCATCTTGAGGACCGAGCATTACTCACTGCAGTCCCCCTCGGGGCGTTGCCGACTGATACAGGAGAATTTCTGCTTGGCCGAGTAGCAGTGACTCCCGTATTTTTCGAAAGCAATGGTCAAATTGATACAGAGACTCAGGATTGGACATCTGAGGAAATTGATGCGGTTTTGGCGAAGGTTACTGAGGGTGTGGGGTGGTGGTCCGATCTTCTGGATACCTTGGATACCGTCCACGAACTTGATTTTGTGATCGATGATACGTTTGCGCGAAATCCCTATTCAACACCTTATGAACCAATTGACCGCCCCAGTACAGACTTGACACTCTATGCTGCGGGATTCTTGCTGGAACAGGGACAGGGTAACGCTACTTCGCTGGAAGAAGCGGTTTACGGATTCAACCATCTTCAGCGTGAGAAACTCGATACAGATTGGTCATTCACGATTTTTGTTGTGGATTCATCGGATGATCCTGACGGACTCTTCGCCTCCGGTGGGACATTTGCTGGCGCATTTGCTTATGCAGGTGGCTTGTTCTTCGTGACCCCTTCGACCCGGCCTGCTTCAACGATTGCCCACGAGATGGGGCACATTTTCTGGGCTCGCGATGAGTATCCGGGAGCCTCATCTTGGACCGACAGAAGAGGTTATTACGACACGCAAAATGTGAACGCTGCAGACAATCCGACCCCAGGATTCCAGCAAGAAATTAGCATCATGCGAGGCGGTGTTCCGTTGAATCAAGCTTACGATTCTCTGGTTAGTCCTGAATCCACACTAGCCATGATTGGTTGGCAAGATACGGATCAAGATGGGATCTTTGACGTTGCGGATGTCCCTTTATCTTTGCTGGGCAACGGATTCTACGATGCTGAAAATTTGACCTATCGTTTGGTTGGCAGCGCACAAGCTGTCCCACTCATCAATCAGAACTCATCCGGAAACCAGAGTGATATCACCCTGAACCGAATCAGCGAGATTCAGTACCGGCTAGACGGAGGTAACTGGGTTACTGCTTCATCACCTGACGCTCAAAAAGTTTCCATTGATCTTTCTATTCCGATGAGTGAACCGTTTAGCACCATTGAATGGAGAGCCATTGACATCACAACCGGTGTAGCGAGCGGCTCGTTGGTGGGAAGCGATCTAGAGCCAGCGGTACAAACGACTGGACTCACTGGATTGACCTATTTTGACGAGAACGCAGATCAAGCTTTTGATTCATCTGATTCGGTCCTCTCGAATACCAGCATCCTTCTGAGTCAGGCTGACGGATCACCCCTTTATTTTGGTGACGTAGCCGCAGAGGACCTGCCAAGCGGGATCATTGATAACAGCGGCTTGGCTTTGGAACTTGTCACTGTTAGTGAAATCAACAGCGGTCCAGTAGCAGTCGAACTGTCGAGTAGGATGCCAGGAACCAAAACATTTCACTATTACAATGCATTGAGTAATCGGTGGGTTGATCACTGGAATGAGGGTACAGCTTTGCAGGTCAATCTTGAAGCTGATGTGGGGACGGTCAGCGTGAAGATGTACGGCCACCAAGCATCAAGCTATGGGCGACTGGCGGCTTACAACGCAGAGGGTGAGTTGATCCAGCGAGTCACGAGCGAAGAACTACAATCGAATGAGCAGGCTGAGCTTAGGATTGATAGTGCTGATGGGGAGATACGCAGTGTAAGAGTGTTCGGCTACGCGGGAAGCTCTGTCATCGTTGATTCAGTTGAGTTTGGTTTCAATCCCGAATTGGTCACCGATGAGCAGGGTGTTTGGCAGGTACCTTTTCTGCCCGCTGGACAGTATCGGGCCGACTATCTCAGTGAAAAAGTGATCTATGAGTTTCCGCCTGAGGGGCAACTCATTGAGGTGAATCATGCGGAGTATCAGATTCACCCGGCAGCAGCGATTCGAGTTGATAGTCCAAAGCACAATACCCAAATAGCGGAAGATGCCAACGAAGATGGCCTCGTGTCGGCCGCGGATGCATTGGTCGTGATTAATGATCTCAATCGATATTCAGTGCGCGATCTAACCCGAAATGATCCAAGTCCGTTCAAAGTCGATGTGAATAATGATGGCACCGTCTCCGCTTTAGATGCGCTCGTGGTAATCAACGCACTCTCAACCCTTACTAGCCCCTCTGGGGAACTGGTGGCTGGTGAAACTCAATCTCTCAGTCAACCGTCACCTGCAGGAAGCCTAGAGCCAACTCCATCCAGTTGGTGTTACCCCTCTGTAGAGCCTGTATTAGGCGTTGCTTTGGTTGACTCTGCGGATTCTGAGCTTGGGAGTGAAAGTATCGATAGCTTGCATGCCGATAGTGATCAGGTGCAGGTGTACGGACCCATTATGTCTTGGCATTTCCGCCAAATACCTATTGGTTCAGACCGTTCATTTGAACTAGATGAGAGGATAGTTGATTTCGAAGTAGCGTTACGGGGAATCCGAGCGGATGGCTTTGGCCTCAGTGATTAGATTCCGGGGAACCATTTGGTTCTTTGGGATTCTAATTAGTTGGTTTTTTCCACGTTATGAGTGATAAAAATTGATAAATCAGGGGTTTTGGGTAGCATAGCTAGCTAGTCCCTCTTTGAAGTGTTGGATTACGGAAGCGGTCCATTATCACGTGCTGAACATGGGTTCAGTTTTCTGTGATGAGTACCGAAACCGACTCCGGCAAGTCCAAACAAACATTCCATCTTTCCGAGACAAGAGATGAGAAATTTGCGTCGTAGATTTCGGCGAGCGAGTTTGCTTAGTAGCGCCTTGATGCGTCGTGAGTCGGAGGGTGGTTAGAGAAATGGTTCGA
>JAAXIK010000270.1 GCA_012270385.1 Rubripirellula sp.
CCCTTCACTGGTCTTATCGACCGCTGGACCGTAGCGTAAAGCGAGAGGGAAATTGGATCGACAAACTGATACTCGATCAACTCACTCCGCTGAATCTCAAGCTGGCTTCGAAGGCGGAAGATTCCGTTCTCCTACGTCGCATTCACTTTGATTTGCTGGGTCTACCGCCCACCATGGAAGATCTTGCTGCATTCAAAGAGGCAGATGCTCAGACACGATGGACGGCAACGATAGATCGACTGCTTGAATCCCCTCATTTTGGAGAAAGGATGGCGATCTATTGGCTTGATCTCGTTCGCTATGCGGATACGGTTGGCTACCACGGAGATCAGGACGTCAGCGTCTCCCCTTATCGAGACTACGTCATTGAAGCCTTCAACGCGAATCTCCCATTCGATCAGTTTACGAGAGAGCAGCTCGCCGGTGACCTTCTCCCCGATGCGACCGATCGCCAAAAAATCGCATCAGGCTACAACCGCTTGGGCATGATGTCTGCGGAGGGCGGTGCTCAACCGAAGGAGTATCTCACCAAATACGCATCGGACCGTGTACGTACCGCATCCACGGTATGGCTCGGATCGACATTAGGGTGCGCCGAGTGCCACGATCATAAGTTCGATCCATTCACCCAGCAGGATTTTTATCAGTTTGCATCCTACTTTGCAGATATTCAGGAACGGGGCCTGTACTCGGGAGCCAATCGAGACGGGAAATGGGGGCCGTCTATGGAAGTGCCCGACGAGGATTTACCCCAGCTCCTTGAGCCCTTACAGAATCAACTCGCACAAACACAAAGCGAATTCGAAGATACTCCAATCGACCAAGCTCTCAATCAGTGGTTAAGTGAGCTTTCAGAACCATCAGCGAACTGGGTGACACCCGAGCCGGCATCCTTCGAGGCGATCAACGGTACACAACTCGCTCTGCAGGAAGATCGCTCTGTCTTAGCGTCAGGACCCGGACATGAAACCAACACTTACACGGCAACCTACCTTTTACCCAAGGGAAAATTGACAGGTTTGAGGTTAGAGGCGTTACCCGACCCTTCACTCCCTGCTCAGGGCCCCGGACGGGCTGGAAACGGGAATTTTGTGGTATCGGAAATCAAGGCCGAGCTCGTTAATGGAGATTCCGAGCCAACCCGTCTCGAGCTAAACAACGCGAGAGCGAGTTTCGAGCAAGCCGACGGAAATCAAAACCCATACAAAGGCTGGAAGGCCATCGCAGCAATCGATAACGACGAAAAGGGGAAAACATGGGGCTGGGCCGTGATGCCTCAATTTGGGGTCAGCCACTCCTGGATTACCGAATGCAAGTCACCGGTGGAGCTCTCTGCGGAAACAAAAATCAGGAGCACCATTGAACAAAACCACGATAATCCCGGTCATACACTTGGCAGATTCCGTGTCGGATTCAGCAGCACCACGGTGGATTTCGATCCTCGACGCTCCATTCCTGATGAACTGCTGAAAATCATCGATAAAGCAGCTGCAGAGAAAACGGACGCCGAACATCAACAAGTCAGTTCCTACTTTCGCAACCATGCTCCTAAACTGGCACCCCTTCGAAAAAAACTCGAAGAGATTCAGAAACAAATCGCTGACGTCAAAGCGAGACACACTCGCACAACCTTGGTGACCGTCGCGGTTGAACCTCGCACCATGCGTGTGCTACCCCGAGGGAATTGGATGGATGAAAGTGGCACCATCGTGGAGCCCCTCCCCCCTCACTTCCTTCCCCAGAACCAAAGAGAAACACGTCAAACACGGCTCGATTTGGCCAACTGGATGGTTTCGCCCGACAATCCTTTGACCGCACGTGTTTTTGTCAATCGACTTTGGAAACTCTTCTTCGGAACGGGCCTATCGAAAGTACTCGATGACATTGGCTCTCAAGGTGAATTCCCGTCACACCCTGAACTCCTTGACGCATTGGCCTTGGAATTCGTTGAAAGCGGTTGGGATGTCAAGCACGTGATCAAATTGATCCTCCAATCCAAAGCTTATCAACAATCCTCACTGGCAAGGGAAGAGCTGGCCGAAATTGACCCCTACAACCGCTTACTGGGTAGGCAGGCAAGGTATCGACTCGACGCGGAGATGGTTCGTGACAATGCACTTTTGGTCAGCGGACTCCTAGTGCAGGACATTGGTGGTCGTAGCGTCAAACCGTACCAGCCAGCGGGCCTATTGAGGCATCTCAATTTCCCAACGCGCACCTACAAAGCGGATACCGGTAACAATCAATACCGACGGGGCGTCTACACCCACTGGCAGAGACAATTTCTACATCCTGCAATGAAACTTTTTGACGCTCCCGCACGAGAGGAGTGCACTGCGGAGCGTCCGCGATCCAACACGCCTCTAGCCGCCCTTTTGATGCTGAACGATCCCTCTTATGTGGAAGCAGCTCGAGCATATGCCGAGAGGATCCTGTCTGAGGGTGACACCATGAGTGAACCCGAACGACTTGAGGCCCTTTTTTCAAGGGCTCTAACTCGGAAGCCGAGCCGGGAAGAGATCAAAATCCTCACCCAACTACGGCAACAGCAGTATTCCTATTACCAAGACGCTCCTGAAGAGGCAAAGTCACTCATTCAGATCGGTGATCGACCCTCATCAACAGAGATCGATCCTATCGAACTCGCTTCGTACGTCTCGGTGACCCGAGCCATCTTCAACATGCACGAATTCATCACTCGCAACTAGTTGAAGTGGTAGAACCAGACCCCAGCCTACACCTCGGCACTCCCGTGTTTCTGACCGTGAACTGCCATACCCATTGATACTTCCATCATGATTAACGAAGAACTCGCCCGGCACAATCATCGACGAACGTTCCTCAAGCGAAGCTCCTACGGCATTGGTGCTGCCGCCCTGAATGCGATGCTTTCGTCTGAACAGCGGGCTGTGAGCCAGAATACGGGCGATGCAGCATTGAACTGGAATGGAATCTACCCGGTCGATCCCAAGCAACAAAAAATCAAACGTGTCATCCACCTCTGCATGGCTGGCGGGCCCTCCCACCTGGAGACGCTAGACTACAAGCCAAAACTGGCGGAGATGGACGGTCAGCCCATGCCAAAGTCCTACACGGAAGGCAAGCAAATCGCGCAGTTACAGGGTCAGGCCGACCGCTTAAAATGCCTTGCACCGCAACATGAGTTCAAGAAATTCGGAGAGTCGGGTCTCGAAATCAGCAGTGTCTTGCCGCAGATCGGGAGTATCGCCGATGACATCTGCATCATCCGTTCCATGCATACCGATCAGATCAATCACGACCCTGCTGATACAATCATGAACACGGGCAACATCATTCCGGGACGCCCCTCGATTTGATATAGGTTGCTGGATG
>JAAXIK010000165.1 GCA_012270385.1 Rubripirellula sp.
ATTACTAATATGTCCCCTTTTGGCTGATGCATATGTTTAAGCTGACCGTTTTGAAGGTTTTGATTTGCGTGCACCTGACGCATGCGATGCCAACGCTTGTTGCTCAAGAAACCAACGCTGAACAAAGAGCGACCAGGGAACCTGAGCTCTATGTCAGAGTGACAAAAGGTGATGGTGGGTCACCTCGTGCCATGCAAACCGCGATTGCCCGATATGAGGGGAAAGCCGGGACGAAGTATGAAGGTATACGAGTGGATCTCGTTGGAGTCGTGCACATTGGGGAAGACGAATACTACTCCGCTCTGAATCGGCGTTTGGCAAAATATGATTCCGTTCTCTATGAATTGGTGGCGCCAGATGGGACTCGCATTCGGCCTCAGGATTTGGAGAGGAATCGTTCCCTGCTTGGATCCATGCAGAGCGGAATGAAGGACATGTTGAATCTGGAGTACCAATTGGAAAAAATCGACTACATGGCCAAGAATTTCCGACACGCTGACATGAGTCCTGATGAATTCATTGTCGACATGGAAAGACGAGGGGATAGCGTTGCCAAGATGGTGGCAAGAATGATGGGCGCTGGTCTTGCATCATCCGCCGCCACTGGCGGAGACGCATCGATGCTTTTTGCTTTTTTCAGTAAGGACAGATCCAAGCTTCTAAAACGCTCTATGGCTCAACAGCTTGTTGATGTGGAAACGGTCACAGCAGGGTTTGACGATGAGAATGGTGAGAACACTCTGATTAAGGGTCGAAACGCGAAAGCGTTTGAAGTTCTAGAGGACGAACTTTCCAAGGGTAAGAAACGCCTCGCAGTCTTTTACGGTGCCGGTCACCTTGCTGATATGGCAGAGCGGTTGGAGAAGGACTTTGAGATGGAAAAGAAGAAGACGATCTGGCTCGATGCTTGGGATCTCACCAGCAATTAGTGGAAGGATGATTGCTCGCGCATTACGATCAAGCAATCACAAGGATTCAAAGACACTGTGTCGGTGCAGTGCAATCCTCTGAGTAGGAGATGAGTTCCCAATTTCGAAGAGGGATCATCCACCTGCCAGCAACTCGGTTGCCGCTTCGCATTTGTTAAGAACGTAGTAGTGGATACCGCTTACTCCGCATGCCATCAGATCATCGATTTGGTTGCGAGCGTGTTCGACTCCTCGCCGGAACTGATCGGACTCGTTTTCACTCTCATTCATCGCGTTCTGTAAAGCCGCAGGAATCCTGGCTTTGCACATTTGTGCAATCCGGAGTGCTTGTTGAAAGTTGGTCACCGGGAGGATACCGGGGATGATCGGGATTTCGATTCCGGATTGAACACATTGGTCTCGAAAACGATAAAAATCTTGGTTGTCGTAGAACAACTGTGTGATGATGATGTCCGCACCAGCATCCACCTTGCGTTTCAAGTTCTCGAGATCAACCTCGGCGTTCGGGGCCTCCTGATGAACCTCGGGGTAACCTGCCACCGCGATGCCGAACTGAGGGTATTTGGATCGGATGAGATCAACCAGTTCGTTCGCATACCGAAGCCCTCCCTCGGTCGCTTCGAATTGATCACTGCCTTTTGGAGGATCGCCGCGAAGGGCAACGATGTAATCCACGGATTGCTCGGTCGCTTGACAGAGGTAGTCCTCGAGATCCTCAACGGTTGAGTTCACGCAGGTAAGATGAGAAGCGACTGGTAGTTGGGTGAGTTCACGGACCTTTTTTAAGACTTCGAGGGTGGTACCCTGAGTTGAACCTCCCGCACCGTAGGTGCAGGTGAAAAATGCCGGTTTGAATTCAAGGAGCTTTTGGACGTTCGCGTAAAGGGCGTTCAATCCAGCTTCGGTTTTGGGTGGAAACAGCTCAAATGAAATGGGGCAATTCGAAGCATCGTAAAGCGAGGCGAGGCTCATGCTCAGTCCTGATGGTCAACGCGGTGTTGCTGTGGGGGGTGGATGGAGTCAAAAAGCTCCGTAAGCTTCTGGAGATTAGCCCGTCTAAATCACTTTGAGAACCGGCTATCAAGGAGTTTAGCAACATCCTTGGTCGAGTTCATGGCCACTTCACCCGTCGCTCTCCTCATTTTTTCCCAGCATTCGGCCTCCGAGGAATTTCATCGGTGAGTCGGAGGAGTTGAGGCTCCGCACACCCGTTAATTCGGGGTAGTCCCTTGTTCCTTCCCATGCCTAATCCACTGATGGACGAGTCGCTCCGGGCCAATTCATGGGATTCGCTTGGCCGGCGACAACGACTCCTTTTCGATTCCATCCGAGGTGTGCCACGACATCGGCCGGGCAGTATCGAAGCGTTAACCCGCACCGCCTGCGTTCGCTCTGGTTGGGTGAGGAACCGTGAATCAGTAGATCACTGTGAAAAGAAGCCTGGCCTGCTCGCAACGGTGTGAGGCTGCGATGACCGTATTGTTCCGGCTCGGATATCGATTGATTGAGGACGTTACCGGACTCTTCATCGCTGCTTTCGAAATCAATCAGACCGTGCGTGTGGGACCCATTGTAGACTTCCATACATCCGTTCTCTTCGTCAGCATCATCGATGGCGAGCCATACGGTGATTGCCTTTGTTGGCGTCAGGGGCCAATAGCTGCAGTCCTGGTGCCAATCAACACTCTTGCCGTCTCCAGGTAATTTACAGAAAAAGTGGGAGCCCCAGCCGATCACATCTTCGCCGAGCAGGTCGCTCACACAGGCCACAATTCGGGGGTGCGTCAGAATGTCCCAAACTCTCGCATGTTTGAGATGTGCACTACTGATCGAGTAGCTGTCGCGACCCTCAGCCAGAGTCTCCTTCAGTAAGGCGTCGAAGTAGCAGCGAATCTCTTCGATTTCCTCGGTATCAAAAAAATCGACTGGACCGATGTAACCATCGGTGTTCCAGGTGGCAACCTGTTCGCTTGAAAGTGCTTTGGGTGAGGAGCACGCGGAAGGGAAAAATCGAATTTCTCGGTCTAGTGTTCGTATCGAATCCTGATCGGGAATGATTGCAAAGTCTGTCTTTTCTTGCATCAGGGTGATCTCTCGAGTTTTCACGGTGATTGGAATCGTGGTCACGGTTCATATTTGGTGCGTCGAAACAGCCGATCAATAGCATGTGTTCGCTAGAAGATGGCAGGCAGAAAATGCAAGCAAATCATGCTCGGCTCCAAACCGACTTGCTTCCCGACTGCCTAGTTTCGTAACACCGTGGAGATTGTACTGCGTTCATGTCGTTAGAGAAGCGTCAGGATTCCCGCAAGCTGCAGGTGTAGACGAGTTTCCTTACTTTACTTGGTCTGTAGAGTGATTTAGAGGAATGCGAATCTGTGCCTTTCATGCCAAGCTTGTACAGGTTTTAGTGGGGTCC
>JAAXIK010000373.1 GCA_012270385.1 Rubripirellula sp.
GACGAGTCTGGTGGGATGCGATCCCGTTGGGGCGTTTTCTTAGCTTTTTTGGAGGGATGTTGGTCCTTTTGGATGAGCCTTTTGACTGTTAAACTTCTGTTTTCCAGTTCGTAGACGCATCCTGAGAATTGTCATGTCTGACCGCAAAGGTGCCGAATTCGCCGGCCTTTCCGTAGCTATTATTCCTCCATTTCGCGATGGAGATTTGGATTATGCGAGGCTGCGGGAACAGGTTGAGTTTCAGGTCCAAGCGGGTACGCCTTGCCTGGGGCCCGTGGGCACCACCGGCGAATCCCCCACCCTCTCCCATGACGAACATGATCGTGTGATCACTGAAGTCATTCAGTGTGCAGCGGGGCGAGCCAAAGTGATGGCAGGGACCGGTAGTAACAGCACAGCGGAAGCTTTACGTCTCACCAAGCGAGCAGCGAGCGAAGGCGCCGACGCCACCTTACAAGTCGCCCCCTATTACAATAAGCCAACCCAGGAAGGGTTTTATCAACACTTCAAGGCAATTGCCGAAGACGTTGATATTCCCGTCTGTGTCTACAACATTCCGGGTAGAACTGGCAAGGAAATTGAGGTGGGGACCATTCAGCGTCTTTCGGAAATCGAAGGGATCACCATGGTCAAGGAGGCCACCGGAAAACTCGACCAGTGCTCAGCCATTGCGGGCACCACCAATCTGACCGTCTTGAGTGGTGATGACTCACTCACCTTGCCCATGATGAGTGTGGGAGCTGAAGGCGTCATCTCGGTGGTTGGCAATCTGGTGCCAGGTCCGATGATTGAATTGGTGAACGCTGCTTTGGCTGACGACTTTGTCACTGCTCGGACTTTGCATCATCGCCTGTTTGGGCTCTGCTCAAGTATGCTCGGTCTTTCCACGAATCCCATACCCATCAAGGCCGCAATGCAAATGGTTGGGCGAGATACCGGCGAGATGAGGCTTCCGATGACTCCGTTGGAACCACCGCAATTTGATGAGCTACGTGAAGCATTGCTGCAGTTCGGTCTCACCTCCGCAGTCGGCTAGAGACGCACGCTTACAAAAGATCCTCTAGTGCGACTCGCGCGGTAGATAATTTCGAAGATACGAGTGACTCTGTATCAGTGAGAGTCTCCTGTCTTCAGGAGAATTCTCGTAAGCTCGATCCTCAACTTCAACGCACACCGGACCGCGATATCCTGTGTCGGTCAGAGTGGAAAAAAACTTTCCCCAGTTCACGTCTCCCATGCCGGGTAGTTTCGGCGTGTGATATTCGTTTGGATGAGCGAGGATCCCTACTTGGTCCAAGCAGTGCTGATCCACTTTTACATCTTTCGCGTGAACGTGAAAAATTTTATCCGCAAAGTCTCTCATTGGGCTGAGGTAGTCCATGTGCTGAAAGATCATGTGCGATGGGTCATAATTCAGACCAAAGCAATCACTGGGAATGTCATTGAACATGCGTTCCCAAATCCTCGGGCTGATGGCCAAGTTTTTGCCACCGGGCCACTCATCTGCTGTAAAAAGCATGGGGCAATTTTCGATTCCCACCTGAACACCTTTTTCTTCAGCCAAGCGGATGATGGGCTTCCATGTTTCCAAGAATCGTGGCCAGTTGTCGTCGATGCTTTTCGTCCAGTCCCTGCCAACGAATGTATTCATCCTCGTCAGTCCGAGTTCTGAGGTCGCAGCGATTACCGATTTGATGTGTTCAACCGCTGTTGTGGACTCCATGGCGTCGGGTGAGAGCGGATTTGGGTAGTACCCCAGACCACTAATTCGGATGCCATATTGATCTTGGAGTTCAGCAAGTTTCGAGATCGAATCGGAGTTCAGATTGGTGACATCGATGTGGGTGATCCCTGCGTAGCGTCGAGTCGATTTCCCTGGGGGCCAGCACATGACCTCGACACAGTCGTAGCCAATGGCTGCCGCGGTGTGGAATACTTCCTCAAGATTCTGCTCAGGTAGAATCGCGCTGACAAATCCAAGTTGCATCATGGCTGTTCTTTTCTCTGATCGAGTTGGAAACACGAACGCTGAATTGGGTTAGGCCTTCGCCTTGAGACGTGCGATATCACCAGCCACGGATTCTTGCTGACCGCGAAGTTCATCTAGGCTGTCTCGCTCCCGTTGCACGACATCCTCGGGTGCGCGGGATACGAAATTCTCATTGTTAAGCTTGGCTTCTTTTCCGGAAATCTGCTTGGTGAGCTGATTCATCAGCTTATCAAGTCGGGCTAGTTCAGCATCTAACTCGATGAACTTTTCCAAATCCACGTGAACCTCGATGTCCATCGAAGGGATGGCCAGAGGCGCGTCGGTCTCGAAGGGTGTGACTTCGGGACCCATCGCGATCACATCGGCTTGCGTGAGGCTGATGAATGAATACTTCATAGGTTCAAGCAAAGCTTGAGAGGACTCGGAGCATAGTATCGCAACATGTACGGTCTCTTTGGGAGCGATATTTTGACTGGCTCGGATCCGACGAATGGCGCCCACCACTTCCTGGAATTCCGAGAATTGACGCTCTATCGATGGGTCGAAGTGGCTGGTTTCCGCATTCGGCCAACTCGCTTGCATGATGAAGCGAGATTTCTTTTTCAGAGCGGTTAATCCACGTTCGGGCGCGAGTTGGTTGAGATGTTCCCAGATGGCTTCTGTCACGAACGGCATCGTCGGGTGAAGTAGTCGAAGGAGAGTATCTAAACCATGTGCCATCACCGACTGGGTGGTTGCCCGCTTTTCTGTGTCGGCCAATCTTGGTTTTGCAATTTCAACATAGAAGCTACAAAAGTCATCCCATGCAAAATCGTAAAGTAATCTTGAAGCCTCGGCGTACCGATATTCCTTGAGTCCTTCGGTGACCTGCCGTGTAACGGTCGCAAGTCGACTCAGTAGCCATCTGTCTTCTAGGGGTAGTGAATCCACCTCAACGGCCTTGGCTTGGTAGCCATCTAGATTCATCATCGCAAACCTAGCAGCGTTCCAAAGTTTGTTCACAAAGTTCCGTGCGGTTTCAAAACGTTCACTCACCACAGCACCTTTGGCAAGTGCTTTGTCTTCCTCCGTCTCAGCCCATTGCGTTGAGAATGCTTGATTGCAACCCTTGCAGGTGATCGTCGGTAACGAACGATTTTTCTTGGTTTGGTCGATGAGCTTGTCGCAGTGCGGGCATTCATACTGCACCGGCATCCGCACATCTTGGGTATCCGTCGATAACCTTGCGAGGCCGAATCGCAAAGCGTCTGGACCAAATTTATCGATGACATCGATTGGGTCCACTCCATTGCCTTTGCTTTTGCTCATGGTCTCACCCTGACCATCAAGAATCTTTGGGTGAATGAACACTTCGCGGAAGGGAATTTCGCCGATATTATTCAGCCCCATCAGGACCATTCGGGCGACCCACAGCGTGATAATATCTCTCGACGTGATCAGAGTACTGGTTGGATAGAAGTATTCCAGTTCCTTGGTCTTTTGTGGCCATCCAAGCGTGCTATGCGGCCATAGTGCTGAGGAGAACCAAGTATCTAAGACATCTGGATCGCGTATCAATCCGAGCGTCTCTAATTCCTCTTCCCGAGCATCGCCTTCGGTTCTCAGGCAGACAAATAAACCCAGAGTTCCATCATCGAGTGGATCCACTCGGTAGCTAACTGCATCCTCATCGAGCTGGATCATCGAATCCAATCGATCGGTTAGCAATTTCACTTGATCTTCGTCAAGTTGCGTCTTGGACCAGATGGGAATCCGGTGCCCCCACCAGAGTTGTCGGCTCACCGGCCAATCTCTTTTTTCACTGAGCCAGTCCAGGTAGCCCTTGCGATATCGTTCGGGAAAGATCTGAACACGATCGTCTTCTACGGCATCCATGGCTGACTGAGCTAATTGGTCCATCGCGACGAACCATTGGTCCGCCAAGTAGGGTTCGATAGCCGTTTTACTGCGATCGCTCAGAGGGAGTTCAATATCGCGATCTTCGACCTCACCCAGTAGTTCTGCCTCCTCCAGGTCGGCCACCACGCGTTTTCTCGCTTCGGGGATAGTGCAGCCTTCGTAGTCTCCACCTTCTTGGTTGACCGTACCATCTGGGTTCAGGATATTGATCATCGGTAATCCGGCGCGTTTCCCAACCTCGTAGTCGTTCGGATCGTGAGCCGGAGTGATTTTCACGCAGCCACTTCCCATCTCGGGTTTTGCCCAGATGTCGGTGATCAGTGGGATTTCACGATTCCGCAGGGGAAGCCGAAGTTTTCGGCCATCCAACGCCATATCGCGTAGTTGTTTGAGGGCTGGCAGCATTAACTCCTTGCGTTCAGCAAGTTGTTTGAGCTGAGTATTGATCTCTTTCTGCTCGGAATCCCCCGCCTCCTTGAGTCGGTCACGCAATCCCTGTTCTATGGTGTCAAGTGCAGCTTCCGGATCGGGGTGCACCGCGACCGCCGTATCACCAAGCATCGTTTCTGGTCGGGTTGTCGCAATCTCTACTCGATCCGGTTCACCTGGCTTGGGATCGATGACCGGATAGTAGAGATGCCAGAAATGTCCTTTCTTCGTTACGTTTTTCACTTCGTCATTGCTAACCGCGGTTTGCAAAAACGTATCCCAATTGACGAGACGCTTACCTCGGTAGATCTGCTTTTTTGTGAATAGGTCAAAGAAGGTTGCGCGAACCGCCGCTGCGCATTGGTCATCGAGCGTGAATCGAGTTCGTTCCCAGTCACAGCTGCAGCCCATGCGTTTGAGCTGGCCTAGGATGCGAGTCTCGTATTGTGATTTCCAACTCCAGATTCGTTCTACCAAGCCTGCACGCCCAATGTCGTGTCTCGATAGGTTTTCTTGTTCTTTCAGTCTCCTCTCAACGACTGCTTGAGTTGCAATACCTGCGTGATCTGTTCCGGGCATCCAGAGGGTTTCATGGCCCATCATCCTATGCATACGCACCACGATGTCCTGAAGCGTATTGTTCAATCCATGTCCTAAATGCAACGCTCCGGTCACATTCGGGGGCGGAATCACCACAGAGAAGGGTTCCCGATCTGGGTTAGCCTCAGCATGGCTACAGCGGTTTTCTTCCCAAGCTTTTGAGATGCGTGTTGCTTGGGAAGCATGATCAAAACGGTCAGGCAGTTGATTCATCGTTGTGTGGGGATCAGATCGTTTGAAAATAAAAAGTTAGGGAGGACTTTGCCGCGAGATGCATCCTGCTCTGCCTCATTGTTGAAGCGGGCTGGCTAAGAGTGAGTGACGGAGGTTTTATTGACCACCCACTGGGAGTTCCTCTTTGTGAAGTTTGTACTCAACCGCGTCAACTAGTGCACGCCAACTTGCCGCGATGATATTCTCACTCACCCCGATAGTGCCCCATGATTCATCTTGGTCACCACTTTCGATGTTCACACGGATGGAAGCGGCTGTTCCTGCTCCGGAATCAACGACTCGAACTTTGTAATCCAAGAGTTTCATCTCAGAGAGGCAGGGATAGGTGTCGGCCAATGCTTTTCGCAACGCGGCATCCAGTGCATTGACAGGCCCATGTCCTTCAGCAGCATCAAACCAAAGTGTATCACCGACTTTTAACTTGATGATTGCTTCCGCAAAAACATGATTTTTATTAGCGTTACGAGCGCCCGCGACTACTCGATACTTCAGCGTTTCAAAATGGGGTGGGAAGCTACCTGCAATACGTTTGATCAGCAGATCAAAGGATGCGCCCGCATTCTCAAACTGATAGCCTTGGTTCTCTAGGGACACTACCTCGGCCAAGATTTGATCCATCAATTCGCGATTGTCTTGCAGATTGTGCTTAGTAGCTAAAGCAACAATGTTGCTGCGTCCTGAAAGTTCACTGACGAGGATCCGTCGCTCGTTTCCGACAAGAGCCGGATCAATGTGCTCGTAAGTGTTGGCGGCTTTGTTAATCGCGTGAACATGCATGCCACCTTTGTGAGCGAAAGCACTTTGGCCAACAAAGGGCTGCCCATTTTGCCATTGCAGATTCGCGGTCTCATAGACGTATCGACTTAGTTCGGTGAGAGAAGTCAATGGCCTTCCACCGAGTACTTCGAATCCCGATTTTTTTAAGCCAAGATTTGCGATCACCGAAATCAGGTCTGCGTTTCCACATCGTTCGCCGATGCCATTGATAGTACCCTGAACTTGGTTGACTCCCGCGTCCACAGCAGCTAGCGAGTTGGCTACGGCCATCGCTCCGTCATTATGAGTGTGGATACCAAACTCAACTTCCAAATCGCCGAGCGCTTGCTTTGCAAGTCTCGTGATCTCAGCGACCCGCTCGGGTAAAGTTCCACCATTGGTATCACAGAGCACCAGCCATTTTGCGCCACCCTCCGCCGCAGCTCGCAGGGTTTGGATTGCGTATTCCGGATTAGCGGTGTAGCCATCGAAGAAGTGTTCGGCATCATAGATGAGTTCGGAGTGACCGCTAAGAAATTCCGCACTCTCACCGATCATGGACAGGTTTTCTTCCAGCGACACACGAAGGACATCTGTTGCGTGGTAGTCCCAGGTTTTTCCCACCAGCGTGATGCAAGGTGTTTGCGCAGCGACTAACGCCTGCATTCCAGGGTCATCTTCCGCTTTCATTGACTTCCTTCGGGTCATTCCGAAGGCGCAAATCTTGGTTTTGCCAAGATCTTGCTTGCGGATCTGGTCGAAAAAGGCAACGTCCTTCTCGTTGGATAGTGGATAACCACCTTCAATGAAATCCACGCCGGCTTCCGCCAGTCGGGATGCAATATTCAGTTTATCTTGCAAAGAGAAACTGACTCCCTCTCCTTGAGAACCATCTCGGAGAGTCGTGTCGTAGATGAGAATAGGTTTAATGTTCATCCGTCAGTTCTTTGCGAAATTGAATCCGTGCAAAAGGTATTGGGAGGAGGGAGATTGGATTCACGATGAATCCACCTGCCAGCATCCAACACCTGAGAAGGTTTGAAGCCTGCTCGCGATGCTGAAATTACCAACCCTGAGGTCAACAGTTTCTCCAAGGTTAGGCAGCAAAAAAACAGCAATCTGATGGGATTCTGCCCCTGATCAATGCCTAGTTAGGATGACGAGACCCCCGTTGATTGTCAATCGCGACCGCTCTCTAAGACCATACCACCACGCGGTTCCCCGGCGCAGTTTTTCCATCGAGAAATTAGCTCAATCTGCCTAGCCCGCTGGGCGTGGACGTTATCCGAGCTGTGTCTATTCCTCATTACCGGAATAACCGTTTTCTTTGACCTGATTGTGTTGTCTTTTCACAACGTTTGGTGTGGTGAATTGGCAACGTGATCCCAACATGCGTGGTAGGGTTCGAGGAGTCAAAGTCTGTTTGATCGTTACGCACTCACTTTAAGCTGTGCCATCTGGAACGATGTGCCTCATCCCAATGTATCATTACCCCCGCCATTCGAAACGCTCGCCATCGCGACTGATGCCCGTCTTGGCTTCAGTGCTGTTGGTCGTCTTTTCGACTGCGGGTTGTCAACAAGTGCGGCTTCCAGCAATCGATTCTACTGGCTCAAGATTATTTGCGCCGGCACCGTATACAACCACACTCACTGTTCCCGGATTTGGAGATGAAAAGTGTGGCGTTACCGACCGATTGAAAAACCATTTTGCGGGCTTGGGCTTTGGTGGTGAGGGGGGAGGTTTTCCCGAACCCGTATTCAAGAACGCAGAGCGTCCGATGCCTTGCCCGCCGGAGGGTCTGATCAACCCTTCAGTCACGGGGCAGGGTCAAACGGCAGCCAGTCCGTCCTCGCTCGCTTCAGCGAACCTTACGGACTCGACGTGTCCCGAGGGGCCACCCGCTGTCCTTTACGGTCGACAGCGAACGGAGGGGGGCAGTCGCCTTCCGTGTCAGGGCAATCGTGGAAGCATTCTTTTAACACCCAGCAAGATTATTGCTCCGGTTGGAGGAGAGGTTGTGCTCCTATCCGGGATTTGCGGAGAAGATGGATACCTTCAGCTGAATGAGAAGCTTGAGTGGATGCTCACTCCCGACAGCGTTGGTACTTTCATTGAAGTCGGTGAGCAGGCGCCAGGCATGCTGACGCGAATGACAGTTTCTAAATCAAAGCCCAAGAAACAGGGGCCAACTTACGCCATTGGGATGACCAGTACCAAAGAGATGCTGATCACTCGAGGCAATCGCGATGTGAGCGACGATGTTCACCTCGAAAAAGGCCAGACCTGGATTACGCTCAGCAGTCCCAGTGAGGGTGTGAGTCATGTGACGGTGCTGGCTCCCGAAAGTAATTGTTGGGATCAACGCAAGGCGACCGCGACGATTTATTGGGTCGATGCAAAGTGGCAATTCCCGAATCGCCAAATCGTGCCAAAGGGTCAGGTGGTGACTCTCGCAACACGGGTCTCCCGATCGCAGGGTGGAGCTCCCGCCCGGGGGTGGAAGGTCCGATACGAGATCGTTGAGCCTGGTATAGCTACCTTTGCAGGAACCGATGGGGCGACTGTGACCGAAGCGGCGGTCGATGAGTCAGGAGTTGCCGAAGTCCAACTGACTCCTACGTCGGGGACCAGTGGTGCGACCGCTGTTTCTATTCAGGTGATACGTCCGGGGGGCTTGGGAGATAGCCTTCCTAGTGTAACGCTGGGCCGGGGGGAAACCGTTGTCACGTGGAGCGCTCCTCAGATCGTTCTCCGTGCAGGTGCTCCCAATGTTGCCACCTTCAATGCACCTTTTGAAGTGATCGCCAATTTGGCAAACCCTGGTGATCAGCCAGCTACTAATGTCCGTGTCGATCTCCAATTGCCTCCAGGAACCAGGGTGGTTCGGAGTGATAACTTTGCGAGAATCCTGCCGAATGCGGTGACTTGGGAGATCGGCGCTCTGCCGGCTCAACAGCAGCTCGACCTATTTCTTGAATTGGCAACGCAGTCACCCGTCGATCTTGTCTTCCAAGCTCGTGCGGATGGTTTGGTGACCGAAGATCCTGTTCGGATCGATGTCTTTCAGCCGTCTATTGCCGTCGATATTCAACCACAGTTGCAGCGAGTGGAGTCGGGGCAGCCTGTGATTTATGACATTGATATTCGCAATACGGGTGACCGTCCTCTAAATAACATCCGGCTACTTGCTTCCGGTGATGCAGGGATGATCCATCAGAGCGGTAACCAAGCGGTTTCGAACCTTAAAGACGATGGTCCCCTGCAGCCTGGCCAGACTTGGGAGGCTCAAGTGCAATTTGTTCCCGTCCAGGCCGGTCGCCGTTGCCTCACAGTGGAGGCGACTGCAGATGGTGGGCAGAGGCTCGCACAGGAGAGTTGTGTTACGGTCATTAATCCCATCCCTCGAGCACCAAACCTGCAAGTTTCTTTTGTGGGGCCTGCAAATGTGCAGATGGGACAGGAGGTTCTATTGCGAGCGACGGTTGTAAATAACGGCCCAGTCGTGGCCAATCAAGTAAGAGCTGTGATCGCTTACCCTGCTCAATTGCAACTCAAGCAAGCAACACAGGGGGCTGACCAAACGCTCGTTCAGCAGCGTCAGATCGCGTGGAACTTACTTCAGCTCAATCCGGGCCAAGAGGTTGTGCTCGAGGCGCAATTTGATGCGATTTTCCCGGTCAATCAGGTTGAATCACTAGTTGAAGTGCGAGCGGATCTGGGTGATCCCGTCAATGCCAAGCAGGCGATGACTATTCGTCCACAAGGTGCCGGTGCTCCTCAGGGGAACAATAATCTCAATCGAGGGAGCTCTTTATTTGAGGGGACAACTGAAGATAGTTCTTTACCGGCCGGGGGACGAGCAACTGACTCGCAACTCGGTACCACGGACAACTCAGGCCGAACGGAGAATCCTTCTTCTATGTTGCCGTTGAGGGGCAGTCCTGATTCTGAAAGTAGACCCGAGGACACGAGCCCGCCTTCCGCTACCTCGACGGACTCCTTGTCAGAAACTACCAATAATCCACTTCGTGTCTCACTTTTTGGCCGAGATAATCCTGTGGCTGTCGGGGATCCTATCCGCTTTCGCCTTCAGATTCTGAACGAAACCGCGGCAAGGGATTCTGACCTGAAGATTGAGTTTCGTTTACCAGACGGACTTCGGCTCGAACGTGTGAGTCGATCCACCAACCCAGAGGTTGGTGAATTTCAGATCGGCGCTGGTGCTCTTGCTACCGCATCTGTGCCATCGATTGAGCCTGGAGAGCAGTTAGACTACGAGATTGTTTTAGTTGGGAATCTTCCTCAAACTTTCGACTTTACCATTAAAGTGGAAAGTTACAGATCCGAGTCGAGTATCTCCAAGAGTGTGACAACACGAGTCACTCCTTAGCGAAGACGGTGTCGCAAGGCGTAAGACTTCTACTTAGCACTTTCAAGCCTCTTTACAATCGCTTCATGACCCGCATTTCGAGCATGGTCAATTGCAGTTTCTTGGTCTTCATCTTGCTTGGTGATGTTGGCTTTGTTGCTCAGCAGTATTTCAACGATTTCAGCTTGCCCAAGACCAGCAGCCATCATTAAGGGAGTGAATCCCTCTGTGCCGTCGATCGCGTTGACATCGGCACCCGCTTTAATCAAGGTCTGAACGGTTGCGGAGAAGGGACCTGTGCAAGCATGGATTAAGGGTGTCTTCTTGTCTCGATCACGACAATCAACCGCAGCTCCCTTTTTGAGGAGATAGTCCACGATCTCGGTATGTCCGTTGTAAGCGGCCATGTGAAGAGCAGTGAGCTTTTGCGTGGAGTCGAATCCATTCACATCCATTCCGGACTCAATTCCAGAACGGACCTTATCCATGTCACCCTCGTAGGCAGCCATCCGGAAGGCATCCGCGCTGATTCGGGGCTGCCCAGCGTTGCTTGGTTTAGCTGCTTCTGCATCTGTCTGAGCCTGATTAGAGGCTTCACTCGCAGGGGATTCGGAGTTTGGAGAGGTTGATAGTGGGGCATCTGTCTCGGATGTATCCTCACTGGAGTCACCTCCTTTATTTTCAGCGTCGATAGCCAAGTCATCGTTGGTGCTTGAATCCGAGGTTGATGGTTCCTCTTCAGCTTCAGTTGCTTGATCGCTTGACGGTGAAGTCGGTTCCAACGAGTTGTTGGGAGTTGCAGTTTCCGAGTTGCAGCCGGCAAAACAGATCAACGCGACCAGAAGAGCGAAGCGATAGCAGTAATTCGAAATAAAATAATGAAGCATGTTGAACTTTAGTCTTTTTCGGTGGTTACTTTCTTCGAAATGATAATCTTCGAATCTTGCCAAGTGATTGTTGCATTGATTTGCTCAGCAATCCTTTCCAACAAGAATCTCAAGGTAACATTCTCACCCTCCAATGTCACGAATTCACTGCAGGCAGCTTGAGCCGAGCTATCAATAACGCACTGCAAACCGGCAGTCTTGGCGAGTTGTCGGAACGCATTTTCGGCCGTCGTTGACATCTTTTTTAACGTAAACGTATCCCCATCAATATCCGCTCCCTCCTCCACGGCTTGATCGGTCAATAGCCAAGAAGTGATCAGCAAGTGTTGAGCGGCACTTGCCTGAATAGATAGACCGGTTGCTGATCTGGTCAGCTTCGTGCTAGGTGCTAATTCCGGGATGGTAACCTTTGCTTTTTCTCTCGTGGCGGCTGTGAGCGAGTAGATACGCGTTATTGTTTTCTTGTTTCGCTGATCGTCCCCGTGTGTCGGCGATTTAGACTCGAGAAATTGTCCACGAATCAGTAGTTTTGCGACCCCTGAGTCGATGTTCTTCCAGCTGTTTTGCGGCCAATGGTCATGGGGAAGCGGTGGTTCTGCAGTGGCAGTCAATGACTCCACGGTAGAGAGGGCTTCGGAGGGTGTGGTCAGTTCATCCCAATGAACATCCATCACCGATCCCAGTTCATTCGGGTTGGCTGTGAGGATGTCCTCGGTTAATTCGCGGATCCACTGCGGACGTCCAACCAAAATGACTCCGGATACTGGCATCACATCGCAATCTTCGGATGCCGCGATTTTTTGGAGGGCCTGAAATACAGTGGGACCCACTGGACCAATCTCAATTCTTTTCGACGGGTCGACTCTCCGGTCAATCCATAAATTCAGTTCGTTGGTTTCGCAGATGCGAGTCAGTGCTTCCCTGAACGTGCGGCCGTCCAAGACTGAGTTGGTGCGGATTTGTAGTCGCTGGTTGAAGTTGCTTCGTTCATTAAAGGGGGACACCGCCAGCAGTGAAGTGGTGATGCAAGCGAATCCCGGAAGGAAAAGGAATCGAAGGAACGCGTTAACAGCTCGATTGCAACCTAAGCCGCTAACTGGTTTGGATGGATCCATGCTCGCATTTATCTTCATTTTGAAACGGATTCGCTGTCATCTTTGGGATGACTTTCTGAATGGACTACGGGTATGTTCGCAATTCTGCCGGACAACCTCCTGATCATTTCGGCAAGATTGTACCTCGCTAAGATGTTGATAGGGGACTGAAAAGCGGAGTTTTCAATCGAGTGGCTCTACGTAATATTACTACAGCAACCAATCAAAGAATCAAATCGATTCGAGAAGAATGAAGCAAAGCGAAGACTGTGGGGATCCCTGTGAATGACGAATGGTTTGTCGGAGGTTTGTCTATCCTATTGGCAGTGCTGTTCTTTCTCTTTGCGATAGGGCCTTGGTCGGCGCCCTATCGACTGCGATCCACGGCGGCTATCTCGGCGAAATACGGAAAGTTGTTCGCGAGACTGTTTTGGTTTTTGCTTGCCGTCCTACTTGGAGGGCTCGGTCTGGCCATTCTTCTAGGACTACGGCCAACCTATGCGGGTTGAATCCAGTGCACTTCCCATGGAAACACTGTTTGTTCCACCTTCAGTCTTGTGTTTTCTCAGCAAGAATATGGGAATGGTAGAGCTTTTTAAGCTTTACTAACAAGAGTACGAGATGGAGCATCGAGGTGGATTTGACTCACTGTGCGTGGCGGAAACGCCAACGATCCACTCGTTTTAGCTGTCGGGATGAGATTGTTTGATCGCCTGTTCCATCAGGTCAATGGCCGACTGCGTGTATCTTTCGTGCTGTTTGTAAAAGTGGTTCATTGAGGCCTCGTCAGCAAAAAAGAACATCCTCTGATGCACTGGGTCTTTCATGCCCCACTCTCGTTTACCCGGAACGATTCTTCGCTCTTCAAAGAATACCACTGGATCGATCTCATTGAGCACTGGAGTGTATTGAATCGGGTTGGTTAGGAAGATGTCTCGTTTCTCTTCATTGGCGAATAGATAGAGTCGGCCCAGGTGAATGACACTCAGTTTGGGATCGCCTTCAATCCATTGATCTTCTCGGATGACTGTGACTGCACAGAAGCCTTCGAGAGCTAGTTCGGGCGCAGGAACACTCGGGCTTGGTGCTTGAAGCTCGTTAGCTGTCGCGGTATCAGCACCGGTTACCTCGGTGGTGTGATTCACGCCTCCTGCGGTAGCCTGATCCGACACGCTTGGCATTGTGAGCTGCTCGGAGCCTTGCGCGGGTGATTCAGCCGCAGCGAGAGTTGGGAACTCCGGCTGTCCGTTGCTTTCGCTTGCTGGGGCACCGTTCTCGCCCAGAGGATCTTCGCTGGTCGCAGTCGGTTCTGTTGGCAAGGTGAACGCCGTTTCATCCTGTGTAGAGTGAGAAACGCTCTCCAGTTCCGATGCAGATGAATGGCTAGAATCCATCTGTGGGTTGTAGACGGGGTTTTCGAGCGTCGCGTAATCGGGGGGAGCGACTTCGTGAGGAAGTAGAGTTTTTTGATTAAGCTCATCGGTAGTCTTCCCACCGAGATTTGCATAAGCAACATTTCCATGGTCAACCTGTTCCTCAGCTTCAAGTGTCGCCGAGCTCTCTGGCTCGTGGCTTTCACTCCCCATTGGATTCCCCACATCCGCCAGATTGGGTTCGGGATTACCATCGATGGTTGGAGAGTCGATGGGTGGGGTTGAAGCTGTCGGTTCGACCAAGATGGCCTTCTGCAGCATTTCCAAGTATCTCGACACATCTTGCGGGCTGACAGAGTGAGAAATCGTATCGCCTGTGGTCGTGACAATCACATCCGATGGAAATTTGTCCACCTTAAACATCCTCGCCAGCGTTGGACTCGAATTCGCATGGATCTTGACGGGAACAAAGTTTGCGTGAATCGCTTCCGCCACGTCTGGTGAAGCCAAAGCGCCTCTCTCGAGTTTTTCACACCAAACGCAGTCGTCAGCGTAAAAGTGGAGCAGAATGGGCTTGTTCTGGTTTTTTGCAACCGAGTGAGCTTCACGCAATTCAAGATGCCAGTTGATCTCAGCTTGAACGCTTGAAGCGGTGATAAGAAGCAAAATGGCGATAGGTAGTCGAAAGAAATTGCTCATTTCATTGATTTCCCGAGGATTTCGACACTTTTCCGGTGCGACTGGGGAGAATTGGGGATTGCTTGAGTGGATTCAAAGATCACGTGTTGCTGTTTTCGGTATTTCGGCACAGCAAAATGTATGACTTGAGCGGAAAATACAGTTTGGGCAGACTTTAACGCCAGTGAGATCTCCTGTTCGGTATTCAGAGCTTCCGATGGCTTCTTTCTTCCATTGGTTCTCCCGGGAGTTGCACGCGGAAGTGACATCCTCTGCGGGAAGCTTATATTCATAGCGTCGCGTGATGGCAGCCGACTTTATCGTTCGGACCCCTTCAACGACATCTCGATCTCGTCTCTCTGACGACGATTACCCACCGAATCGGTTTTTGATCGACGGTGTGGTCATCGATCCCATTGACAACCTTCGAACGGTAGAGTCGTGGTGTTGGGAATGCGGAAAGCTGAGTCCGATCGAGTCCATTAACGCTCAATTGTAGCGTTGCTGAAAAGATGGAGCGTAGTTTCACTGAAAACATGTGGCCATTTTTGAAAAGGAGTTTTGAAAGCTGCCAAGAATTGGCTAGCTTTTCTCGGATCAAGGCCCACTCAACCAACTTTTAAGTTTGCAGTCTTTGTGATTGCGAAAGATTCAGGGGCAGGCCCCCGAAACTCTTGCACAGTCTTGCTGGAGTGTAAGTCCACAATGGTCCGTGAACCGCCGGATCATTGAAGTGGATATTGGATATCAACAATTTTACGCGGTATTTCTATTAATCTGGCTGAATCAAGGCGGAGATTCCCAACCCGATCAGAATGCGAACTTGTTTGCATCGACTCATTGGCGAAGAACCCCCTTTTGATTGAGTTCTCTGGATAACCCATGGCGAAAAAGAAACGGACGAATCGTAGTCGGCATTCCTCTGGATCCAACAGTACAGGTTCCGGTTCCGGATACGGTGGAGGAAACGGCAAGTCTAGAGTGCGACGCCGCCGAAGAGGCGGTGGAGGTGGCGGCGGCCATCACGGCGGCGGCCAGAACCAAGATCGTGAAGCGGAACTGCAGAACGACGCGCCACTGGAAGAAGGGTTCGGAATCCTTGAACTGCATCCTAACGGGTACGGATTTCTCCGAGGTCTCGACAACAATTACGCACGGGAACGAACCGATCCCTTTGTTCCTGGAACCATGATTGAACGCTTTGGTTTGCGTCAGGGCGTTTACATTAAAGCCATGGTTCAGGAGGCTCGCCGGCAGCAGGGCCCGAGAGTGCGAGAGATTTTGGATGTCGATGGGATCAAGCCTGAGGATTATCCCGAGGTAAAGAGCTTTGACACGCTCACCCCGGTGAATCCCGAAGAATGGCTTTATCTTGAAACCAGCAAGAAGCCACTCACGAATCGAGTGATTGACCTGCTTGCCCCCATGGGTAAGGGCCAACGGGCATTAATTGTTGCGCCGCCCCGTAGCGGCAAAACGGTAATGCTGCAGAACATTGCTGAGGGTATTCATCAGAACCACCCATCGGTGAAGCTAATGGTGCTTCTGATCGATGAGAGGCCTGAAGAAGTTACCGACATGAAGAGGAATGTTCAGGGCGGTGAAGTGATCGCCAGTAGCCTCGATATGGATGTGGAGAGCCATGTTCGCCTCAGTCAGTTGGTGATCGACCGAGCCAAGCGTTTGGCTGAAAGCGGCCAAGATGTTTTTCTGATGCTTGATTCTATCACTCGGCTTGCTCGTGACTTCAATAAGTGATATGGCAGATCGGGTCGCGGTGGTGCCACCATGACTGGCGGTTTGGATATCAAGGCGATGGACATCCCAAAGAAGTTGTTCGCCACCGCTCGGGCATTTGCTGAAGGGGGTTCGTTGACTGTAGTGGGGACCGCCTTGGTTGATACCAACAGCCGAATGGATGAAGCAATTTTTCAGGAATTCAAGGGCACTGGTAACATGGAATTAGTGCTTGATCGACGGCTTGCGGATCGTCGTGTTTGGCCTTCGATCGATATTTCGCAGAGTGGAACTCGACGCGAAGAATTGCTTCATGACGAGGAAACCTATGAAGCGGTAACGATGCTTCGCAGGACTCTCAGCAGCATGCACCCCTGTGACGCCATGGAGCAATTGACCAAGCAGCTAGGTCGATTTGAGTCGAACAAAGAGTTCATCGAGTTGATCAGTGGAGCTAAAGATGCTTTTTAGTGTCTAATCGATCACACTCCGAATCCAACGGATTTGGAGAACATTTAATTTGAGTTGTCAGAACGCATTGCATCAAACCGTCGCGATCGCAAGAATAACGACTCAAATTCGGAGGGTAAGCGAATTGGTGAGCGGCCTCACTGGAACTGAGGTACCCCGCAAGGGGCTGCG
>JAAXIK010000412.1 GCA_012270385.1 Rubripirellula sp.
GTCGCATGTCCTCGGGCGATCCGCTTCTGACATAATATTGCCAATTAGCTGGCGACGGGGTCGCTCCCCACTGTCGTTTAAAGCGATACGTTCCGCTGCTTTCACTGCTTCGCCCAAAATCAAAAGTACGATTTCCACGTTGAATCGTCCTCTGCAAGAGATGCCAGTACATGAGCATGTTGGCATTGGTCCGATTAAACTCTCGAAGGCTACTCGCGCTTGGAACTTCCGAAAGATCGGCGAGGTGGACGAGCAATGCTGCGGCGATCGTCTGACCCTCTTTTTTAACGAGACATATTTCTGCATCTCCAGCAAACTCATGCAGCAGAGATGAGAATAAACGCTTGGCGAAAACTGGCGTCCCCAAATCTCGCATATTTCTAGCAAACACACTGTAGAATTCGGGAAGGAATTGCTCGCCCCCAAAATCAACCTGCAAATGATAATCGGCGGACTTTTTGATCTGACTTCGATGCTTGCTTTTAAAAGACTTCAGTAACTCATCCGCGGTATCGGGAAGCTGGAGTCTCATGTGAAATTTATCAGTCCGCACAAAGTTCAATCGTTCATGCTGCACTGGAGATTCGTGTCGCAACTCAAGGTATTTGACATCGAGTTGATCAGCCAAGTCACAAGCATGGTCGATCAAAGTTTGAGCGATACTTTCCGTTTTCGCCCAAACACCACCCGTATTCACATAGGGCAGGCTCACGAGAAAACGGCCAAAGATCGGACCCTTCACCAGCATCAAGGGCAACATTCCGACAACATCATCCTGATCGACCACACGGATCAAATAGGATCGGTGGTTAAGGCCATCGGCCACTCCGCTAACCCATGCGGCGTGGTGTGCGTTTAGCTTAGGATAGGCGGTCGCGTTAACCTCGCCCCATCCTTCTGGCCAGTCCAGAACTTCAACTTCCATCACAATTGATAAAAGGGGAATAAAAAGACAGTAGTGTTTAGTCTCACCTATTGCAACAGTCAGAGCGATGGCATGTGACATCAAAGGGAAACAGTTTACTGGAGAGCAATCACTTGACGAGCTCAATCTTGGGTGAAGGAATTTCAACTGATTTCACCCAAAATCAAGGCAGATGCATTGTGCATGCAGACTGCATCGCATCCCAAGAAAAAAAAGGCTCTCTCATGCGAAGACCAGGCAATCCACCCCAAACGAAGTGAGAAACGATTCAATCGGAATAATCGTTCCGTTCAGCTTGTCAATTGGACTCACCCTGATTCGCCTCCGCGCTATCCACATCGAGCGTTCGGATCTTGGCTCTCGGCTTTTCTGACACGGTTCCAGGAACCAGCCAAGGGCCCGTTGAATGCTGTTCGATCAATTGAGTTAGCTCCTCATTGTCAATCGATTCAATCTCTAGCAAGCGTTGCGTGACCGCTTCAAGTACTTCACGCCGCTGTTCCAGAATTTCTCGAGTCTGCGTCAACGCATCCTCGATAATTCTCGCAACTTCTTTATCAATCAGCTTTGCCATCTCCTCGCTATGCATCATCTGATAGCCCTCCATGCCACCTCCTGCGAGAAATGGGGATCTGGAGCTCCGTCTAAAATTGATCCTCCCCAAGCGGCTCATCCCGTAATCCATCACCATTCCACGAGCAACTTCTGTGCACCGTTCCAAGTCGTTTTGTGCTCCTGTGCTGATATCTTGGAAGATCATTTCTTCGGTCAGCGTACCTGCTAGCAGTACTTTCATATTGCTCTCGAGTTCGCCTTTGGTCACCAAGAATCGCTCTGATTCCGGTCGCTGCATCGTATAACCAAGAGCAGCGATACCTCGTGGGATAATACTTACCTTGTGAACGGGATCGGTATTCGGCAGCGCAGCTGCAACGATTGCGTGGCCCGCCTCGTGGTAAGCAACTCGGACCTTCTCCTCTTCGTTCATCAAGCGATTCTTCTTCTCCAGGCCCGCAGTCACGCGTTCAACCGCTTCATTGAATTCCTGCATACCTACAGCAGGCTTACCTCCACGCGCTGCAAGAAGTGCTGCTTCGTTGACAAGGTTGGAGAGATCAGCACCAACAAAACCCGGAGTGATGGATGCTACCTCTTTCAAATCCACGTTCTCGTCGATTTTTACGTTTTTTATATGGACCTTGAGAATATCTTCGCGACCTCCAATGTCAGGCCTGTCCACCAAAACATGACGATCAAAACGGCCCGGTCTCAGCAGAGCCGGGTCCAACGTCTCGGGACGATTAGTCGCAGCGATCACGATCACTCCGGAGTTGGAATCAAAACCATCCATTTCTACGAGGAGAGCATTCAGAGTCTGCTCGCGTTCGTCGTGACCACCAACGGTAGATCCACTCCGACTTTTACCCAGAGCGTCAAGCTCATCAATGAAAATGATACAGGGTGACCTTCCCTTGGCCTGTTGAAACATATCTCGAACACGAGCCGCTCCAACACCCACGTACATCTCAACAAAATCACTGCCCGATAGCCCAAAAAATGGGACTCCCGCTTCACCTGCAATGGCTTTAGCCAGAAGGGTTTTACCTGTTCCTGGAGGACCGATTAGCAAGACACCTTTGGGTATGCGTCCACCCAACGAGTGATACTTGTCGCTATTCTTCAGAAAGTCGACGACCTCTCTAACCTCTTCGACTGCTTCATTGATACCTGCCGCATCATCAAAACTGATTGCAAGATCCTCTTGTCCGTATAACTTTCCTCGACTTCTCGAGAAAGACATGGGTGATCCCATGCCACCTATCCGGCGAAGCATCACGACTCCCAGAACCACCAAGATGCCAATCATCAGGAGTTCGGGCCAGTGATCCTGAAAAAGTCGGCTGGGCCTTGCATTATCCCAAGTTACACCCGACGCATTCAGTTGCTCCACAAGCTTCTGATGTTCAGCTTCGTTATTCATATCGCGAATGGCTTGAAAGCCTACGCGTTTTGGCTCCTTACTCTTATCCTCACCGTCTATCCCCAGAGATCGATAGAGCACTGTGCCACTGACCGTTTCATCCGTGACAAGAATATCTCGCAAATCACTCAATTCGATCAGAATCTCTTCATTCTGACTCGAAGTCACGACAATCTTGGCGACTCGACTGCTGTCTTGATTCTCGTCGATCTTCTCTTGATCTGGCTCTTGTGAACCTTCGGAGCTTGCACCTTCCGCTGAAGCAACTGGAGCCCTCTCCGATGCATCGGATGATTCAGCTAAATCACTATCCAAATCCTCCTGAACATCTGCCTCGCCGGCCACGGTGGATTCTGCTGATGCGTCCGAGGTTGAGGGAATCGCGACCTGACGCGCCTCCGCCATCTTCTCTAACAGAAGTACCATTTCGGGAT
>JAAXIK010000355.1:0-2324 GCA_012270385.1 Rubripirellula sp.
CTTGGGTCATCGATGATAAAAGAAGGAACGGGATGGAACCTTATCGTTCCATGCGCGACATGGCAGCTTGTAGGGATACCAGCATCACTTCCGTCGCTAGGAGTACTGGTGTTCAGCTTGCTGAGTGACTTCATAATTTTTTGAATCCCATGATGCTACCCACTCTAGTTGGATTGATAAATACGCTTCACCAATCCAACCTTCGCTAAATGGGTAAACTAGTCGCGTCCCGAATACTTATTCTAACTTCGAGCGGTCTAACCAAAGGAAATACCGCAGCCAACCGGTATCCATGAACTTTCCATCGCGGATCGTCTCATGACCTACTGCACACTAGGCATGAGATCTTTTATCATGTTCAACCATCGCAAATGCGTTGTGGCTGTGAATCGATTCGAAGTTTTCGGAGTAGCATTGGAACCAAACAACTCGGTCGTCATCACGCAGTGTGACCGCCATGTCACGTACAATGTCCTCAACGAATTTCGGATTTTCGTAGGCACGCTCGGTCACCCATTTTTCGTCTGGCCGTTTCAAAACAGAGAAGACTTGCGTGGACGCACACTGCTCGATCATCCCGAAAAGTTCTTCAATCCAGAAGTTTACGCCGTCAGCGATACGAACTTTGACAGTCATCTCGCACCTTTGGTTATGGGCGCCGTATTGCGAAATTTCTTTCGAGCAGGGACACAAACTCGTTGCTGGTACCTTTAAGGTCATTACAAAATCATCCTTCGTCCCGCTTTGGAGTTCAAAGGTGACGTCAATGTCGAGCTTGCCTGGCATGCCAGTTACGGGCGCTTTCTTCTCTATAAAGTAAGGGAAGTTGAGTTCAAGAAACGCATCAGGCGAATCGAGTTTGTCACGCATTGCAACGGTGAGTTCAACGAGGGAGTCGCTGCACAATTCATTATGTCGTTCGTTTAGCACTTCAAGGAAACGTGACATGTGTGTTCCCTTCTCGGTGTGCGGTAGAGACACGAACATATTGACGCGAGCCACGGTATGCTGAAACGTGTTCCCTTGACCCTCACCCGGTGTACGGAGCGAGATCGGATACCGAATGTTGGTTACTCCGACCTTGTTGATCGCGACTCGTCGGTTGTCCCCAGTCGACTGAATGTCAGGTAGTTGCTGCTTAGTTTGCTCCGGAGAGATTGAGCTCATGATAGATCCTTCAAAGTTGAACGCTATGTTGTGGTAGGGACAAAAAAATGTGGCAGACAAACAAGCTACTGGTGTCGTTGGTCATGGTACTGAACCCTCATATTAAATGAGGGAGTCAACTTAGTACTCAGCCGATCCAATCGCCGTCGTGACGGCAGAATGTGCTGAATTTTTATCGATACTCGCGTCCGCGTAAGAAACTTGGGTTTCCCAAATGCGAACGGAAACAGCTTTTGCACCACTGCCGTCAAGCACTCGAGGGCAAATTTCCTCAAGCAGATACTTGGCCATATTCTCTGCGGTTGGGTTATAGGGCAGAACGTAGTAGCGACTAGGCTCCACCATATCAAGTGCCGTACGTGCATTGTCATCTTCATGACTGATCAAAAACGCATGATCCCAGTATTCATCGATCCAACCTTTTACACGTCTCTTTAGCTCGGAAAAATCAACGACGCGACCTACTTCATCTTGATTTTCTCCCTCTACAAAAAAGTCGGCTACGTAGTTGTGGCCGTGGAAATGCTCGCACATTCCACCGTGCCTCAGCAGACGATGTCCGGCGCAAAACCGGATCCGACGCATAATGGTTAGGGGCATGATTTTTCTCTTGTAGGGGTTGGGGGAAGCTTGTCTGATTCTACTGAATTCTCTTTCGACGTCTAAGTATATTGCTCCGTCCAGTGTCACGGGTGAATTGATCGAGGTTGAGTTCACGTTAGCCTTGAATTCAGCAAAAAAGATCACATTTTTTATGAAGATTCGGCTTCGTTCTGCTGAATCGAGCGTGCCAGATGCGCAATTGAAGTAGTGTCAATCAATCAAATCGTAAGCTAAGTCACCCACAACCTTAAACAAGGTTTGTCTTGTGCGATGGTTTCATCGTTGGGTTGATCGACACGACTCGCACTCACCTAGAAACTAAGGCAAAACAATCCGCAAGCGACAGAAAAGCGGATAGACCACGTGGCGGTGGAAACGCATCCAATTCGAAGCCTGTTCAGTTTACATGGAACTGCGGTGCTGTGAGATCAAATCCTCACTCGCCACTGACGGCAAAAGCGATATCCTCACCGCTGCCCAGTTGGGGGACCCACTCACACTAAGACATACCCTCCAATGCGTACCCTTCATGAAGCGATTTCCCCTGATCGCAG
>JAAXIK010000355.1:2334-16652 GCA_012270385.1 Rubripirellula sp.
GTGGGGACCATTCGATTTGTAGGCTTTGTAACGGCCAAATCCTCACTCAAACAACTAAATCGATCACTCGAAGGCGTGGCCTCGAAAAGATCCGATTATGCTTACGGGTAGATGCTGCAAACCTTTTCGAACCGTCGGGATGAGAAAAATGCGATACCTTGGAATCCTTATCCTACTACTCTCCGAGATGGCAATCGCGGATGCTCAACTGTTTGGCACACGCACATTAGGCCAGCCTCTAGGGCGTCTGCCTCGGGCATCTGCAGCACCCAGTGCTGATTCCGGTCGAGTCACAGGAAGCGAAAGGTTCATCCGTGGCAATCGAGATCGGAATAGTTTTGTAGGTGCCGATCAAGGAGAGACGCAGTCGTTTGTCGGCAGTCAGCAAGGGTCTACCAGCGGAGTGATCGTCTCATCAACCGCAGGAATTGAAGCAGCAGTCGACCGATCCAATGAGATCAACGAGGTCTTGGAGACGCCACCCAGTAGGAAAATGTATCTACCAAAAATCGTTCTTTCACCCGAACTGATTGTGGTCAGGCAAACAAACGTCAAGCCGATCGCCAAGGAGCATATTAGAGCGTCAATTAATCTTGCTTCGTCGCAGAAGATCGAGGTGTTGGTGGTAAACCAGACCGCCATCCTGCGCGGAGTGGTGTCTTCTGATAAAGAGAAGAAGCTCGCTGCGACCCTAGCTCTCTTTGAACCGGGAATTTGGAAGGTTGATAATCAACTTGAGGTGGAGCAAGCTGTTCACCCGAATCCCTGACCATCGATGGAATTCCCATCGGCGAAGAAGTAGGGTCACTCACTCCTGGCATCAATTGCTCTCTTGGTTTCTGCGGAAGAAGTCTTCTGCCGCCATGCAAGTGCCGCTGAAAACTTCGCGGAAGCGTCAGTGAATAAGCATTGGAGGTCTTTGCTTCCCCCGGACTTGACATCAGTGTCGTTGCGGAGTCGGTAAATCTTACCTGTCGATGGGGTGTTGCAGTAGTGGAAAGATCTTCTTCATCGGGGGTAGGAGCACCGGGAAGTAACTTGCTGGCGGATTCAGAAACGGCAGTGCCTCCGTTGCGACCATCAAAACGGGTGATCAGGCTAAATGTTTTACTAGGTCCACCAACTTGATCCCAAGGAACCCAAACGCTGTACGAATGACCGAGGTCACTCACGCTGTGGTGCTTCTGTAATTGATCTGCAGTGATCACATATTTCCGGAGAGGCTTGGAGCTCTCTGCGGTGTAATCCTCACCGTCAAAGACGTACACAGTGATACTGCCGTCCACCTGAATTGGGTCAGCACCCTCGCGTTCATAGAAATAAACCCTGGCTCCAAACCCACGAACAGCAGGTTTGCCAGTTTGATGCAAGACGGTATCGGTCCAAATAGGCAATACAATCGTCGGTAGCATCGGCTCCGACTTTGCGAACCAATTGAAAGTGGAACGCTCTGTCGTCAAGCTGGAGCAGCCGACAGTGCATACCAATACCATAACGCTGACTATCAATCTGCCGTCGCTGGTTGATCTTTTTAATCCCGTCGATTCTATCATGGTTCTGCGATCAACTCCCGCATGGTAGTCTCCCCTTGAGCAGCAGATTGAGCAGCAGATTGAGCAGCAGATTGAGCAGCGGTATTTACTGATGGCTCACCCATCAATGGCTGCAATTCACCGGAGGGATTCGTATCGGGGTAAATCACCGGCGTCTCGTCTGACTGCGCATCTGTCTCGTATCCAATCGGCATCACCGCCGGAAGATTAATGTCACCGTGGATGCGGTAGACATCGGCTTCACACCAATTCATCCTCGCAATTTCAGCCTGCTTCAGGCGCTCGCTGTCCTCGACGGACTTGATGACATGAGGAGTAAGGATGATTAGCAATTCGGAACGCTTCCACACGTCACCGTCGTATCGAAAGAGGTTTCGGAGGATGGGGATGTTCTCGATACCAGGAATGTTGCGTCGTGTAACGTCACGATTCTCTGAGATCAAACCTCCAAGAATAATGGTCTCGCCATTGGCGGCACTCACGGTTGCCTGAGCGGTGGTTGTATCCACTCGTGGTGCTCGGATCACCGTCCCATCTGTCGACACCGCAACCGGTATTCCATCTTGCTCATCACCCAGACTTGACTTCTCTGCATCGATCTCCATGACGACCATATTGTCTGGGCTGACACGCGGTGTCACGCCGAGAATCAATCCAACATTTTCGAGGTCAATGGAGTTAGATTGACCATTTTGGTTCACGGTGGAGCCAATAATCCTTGGGACGCGTTGGCCAACTTGAATGAAGGCCGGTTGATTATCCAAGGTGCGAATCTGTGGACGGCTAAGTACTCTGACGCGGCGAGTCTCGTTCAGTGCTCGCAGTAAAACACTCACATTTTGACTGCTGGCGGATAACACAAGCCCGCCAAATCCAGAGTTTTGACTGCTTCTGCCAACCCCAAAATTAGAGAGCCCTTGTCCTCCAATCTCCTGTGCCGAGGCGACCGCTTGAGAACTACCGCTGTTGCCAAGGGGGCCTGAATCATTAAAGAGGAAGCCGGGGATATTGCTCGCTGCCTGAATGATTTCTTCGGTAACCGTTGTGACTCCCGCAGCAGTTGAAGCTTGCGAGGAATTGGTTGTGGTCAAGAGATCACCGAGTAGACTTCGGTCGAAAAGCACACTACTCTGCACACCGAGTTCAACACCAAACTCTTTGACATGGTTGAGTGAGACCTCAGCAATCAGGACCTGAATCATGACCTGCGGCGGCTGTTCATCAAGCTTATCGATTAACGCTTTAATCTCATCGTAGAAACGCGGAGTTGCTGCCAAGATCAGCTTGTTAGCGACAGGCTCGGGAACCACCACCACCTCTCGCTCAATTTCTTGGAACGGATTGCTCTGCCCTGGTGCTGCTTGTTCAATCTGTCGGCGATTGAGAAGGAACTGATTAATCGCACTGGCAACATCAACCGCTGGTGCATTCTTGAGTTGAATCACCGTGCTTTTTCGCTGCTGATCGGTTGTCTGATCAAGTCGAAGTAACAACGCTTCAACAATACGCAAATCGCCTTCACTACCGGTGGCAATAATACTGTTACTGCGGAGATCTACCGAGAAACGCAGGGGGGCAAGCGAGGTCTCACCTGGAGCAACCGAGGGGACTGGGGCAGTGTTACCACCAGCCTCTGACGGAAGCAGTGATCGGAGCGTCTCGATCAAACTGGAAGCGTCTCCATTGTTGATCTGGAAAATTTTTAATTGCACCTCACCCGCGGGTGTATCTAACTGCTCCACCAAAGCTTCCAACAAAGGCATGCTGTCGGCATCAGCAGAGAGAATCAGTGTGTTGTTGCGAGCGTTTGGTGTGATTTGTACTTGATCCAAAACTCCAGATTTCAAGATGCGTCTTCCATCTTGCCCCATGACCTCCAAGGCTAAAGCACTTCCCTGGTCAGGATCACCGATCGCTTCCTCTAGCGTCTCAGCAATATCCTCTGCCAGTGAATTCTTGATCTGGATAATCTTCGTTTTTAAGATTGCTCTCCCCATGGGTTGATCCAGGTCATCGATCAGCTTTCGAACCTCCATCAAGTCTCGTGGGGCGGCATAGACGACCAGCGAATTGGTTCGGAGATCAGGGGTAACCGTTACTTTGGGTCCAAGTCCGGCACGATCTTCGAGAAAGCTTTCGACCGCCGCGGCAACCGTTTCTGCCGAGGCGTGTTTCAATCGGAAGACAGTGGATTGGGTGCTTGGAACGACGGGCGTGTCCAGTTTCTTGGCCAAGTCGATGATTGTCGAGACCGAGTCCCCCCAACCAATAAGCAATAAAGCATTAGGTTTAACAAGCGGTGTGACCAAGACACGTCCTTGACGCCCTCCAATCAAATCGTCACTCACCGTCTCAATGATGGTAGCGATGCCCTCACTACTCGCATGCTGTAGCGGTAGGATTTGAACGGTCGGCTGTGTGTCTTCGCTGATTCGCTCGAGCTGTTCGATGACTTCTGCTAGTTGATCGAGATCCGGTTGTCTTCCTCGAAGTAAAATGACATCCAAATCGGGTAGCGACTCAATCTCAACCCCCTCAAATTGACGCAATGCTTGCTCTGCTGGTTTCGAATTGCCCTGATCGCTGATGGTTTGGAAAACAACCGGTCGAATCATACTTCCAGGTGGCATCGTAAAACGACTCTGATCGTTTTGCAAAAGTGTTCTCGATGGTCCTGAGCGTTGGTCATTGATCGTGCGAACCGCGTCCCGCAGAGACGAATGGTTCTCTCGCTGCAACCGATGAACTTGTACTCGATAGCCATTGTTTGACTGCTCCGAGAGTCTCTCCACCAGTGATTTCAGCTGGCCAATGATCGTAGTGGGACCGCTTAGCACCATTCGCCCGTTGTTTGGGTCAAATATCAGTGATGTCCGGATACTCGGCTCGCGAACCGATAACTCGTACACACGACCTGGAGTAATCGTGCTCAAACGCGGTTCGAAAATCGTCTGCAGCTGTTGAATCAGCGAATTGATCTCAGCCACTTTAATCGCGATGGCGATGGTTGCTGTTTGCTGTGCAGCTCGATTCGATTCGGTCTTGGCGTTGGATGGGGTACCAAGAGGCTCAGCAAGTGGAATGCTTGACCGTTCCAATGGAACATCTGATTGGTTCAAAACCTGCCGAAAGAGATCATGAACCGCCTCGGATCCTGATAACAGTAACTGGTTCCGCTGATTGTCGACGATAAGCTGAAGTTCCTCCCCCGCTGGTAAACGGGGACGGATCATTTTTTCCAACTGCTCAGCGGATTGGTGCTGGCATTGATAGGCGGTGAACTGTTTTTGCGCGTGCAGCGATCCCGAGAGAAAGGCAAGAAAAAGGATTGCGATACAAAAACGCGATGGCATGAGTTCAATAATTTTGCGGAAGGACTAAATACCGAAGCCGGTATTACAAAATTCCGCAGACCGCAGTCAAGAGATTGGCGAATGCTCACGCCCATGCGCGATGATCGACGATTCGCATGAACGACCATTCACGCCATTAGAAAAGATGCTCTGAGAAGATTTCGTCGTAAAGAAATTTTTAAATCGTGCAACACAGATGTTTCACGGCCCAGTGGAACCCGATCCCTCTTGAAGACTTTGCCCCGTTCCCAAGGTCGCCGGACGGCCGTCAATCATGACGAGGACCTGTTCGCCAATGATATCAATCAACTCAAGATGGTGAGCTGCTATTTCCATCTCTTCACCCCGTGCTAATCGCTTGGTTTTCCCTTGGTGGTCTTTGAACCACGCATTGACCATGCCATCGTTAATCGTGATGCCAGACAGCACTACTTTTGAAAGGGTCGAATCACCGTGCCGCGCGAAGAGATTCCTCCTTGCTATCATTTGATAGTCGGGAAACGTGGATGACCGCAGTCTTTGAAAAGATTCAGACGATAGCTCACCTTTTCGCTGGCAACGACTCAAACCAATCGCCTCGATCGTCGCACCAAAGTCGATTTCGTTTCCGCCACCGATGGGATTGAAAGCGATTGAATTGATTTTGTGTAGATGACCACCTTGATAAAAATCGAAAAGAAACCGGCTCACTTGCTGCAAACTCCCACGTGCTCGAAGGGAGAACGTGTAGCGCAGGAAAATTTCCTTCGGTTTCCGCGTATCGCGGTCTTTGATTTTAACGGACGACGGCTGCGAGGCATCGACGCTCGCGTTAGTAAGCTTTGCCTGCTGAACCAGATCGAGGATCCAGTCTTGGTAGGCTGCGCGAGCCAATTCGGAATCATAGGGTAGAGAGATGCGCTCTAGCATTTCTAGCTGGTCAATCGCGCCTGCACTGTTGGCAATGGTTTGCTTTGTATCATTGAGGCTCTTTTCCACACGATTTAATTCTCGCTCACGATCTGCAGCCGGTCCCTCGATAAGATTACGGTAGCCAAGGTCTCCTAACCAAAAGACGGCGACAACACTCATCGCAATTAATAAGAATTTTGTTCGCTGGTTCATTGCTCAGACTCCTGCGTTGGCGAGTCTGTAGCGAGCGGTTCCTCTAAGGCGAGTGGTAATCGCTCAGTGGGCCGAAATATAATTCGAGTTTCAAATGACCAGTTTAGATTTTCACTATCGGAAACTTCCGCGACTCGCTTACTGGTAACGCTATGGCGATCGTCTCGAATGGCGGCTTCCAACGCAGTCACCACATCCGGTGAACTCACCTGTACACTAAGGTCGACAACCCCGTATCCATCATTTCCCGTGGACATCGTCATCCTCTTTACCAACGATTCGCTTTGCATTGGGAAACGTTGAGTCAGATCTTGGATTTCATCCAACCATGCGATATCTGATTTCTGCCATTGATGCACTGCATCGACAATATCTTGATATTCGAGCGACTTGTTGGCTCTCTTGGAGAAGCGTTGAAGTGAGCTTTTCTTCGTTTCAATCGCCTGCTTCTGCTCTTGATTATCTGAATACCACATGAATCCAAGCAAGAACAGAACGGAAGATGCAACAGCTCCCCAAAAGGCGATCCTCTTCATTCCACTGGGTGGCTTGGGAATCTCACGTGGATTCAAAAAGTCTAGATTCAAACTTTTGCTTGAAATGGCAGATGCAATACCGATGAGGTTCGCGTAACTCGGAGCGTCATCGAATGAATCAAGTTCTGATACATCGATTTGGTCGCATGCATCTGCTATGGATACAGAGGAGGAGATCGTTTCAGCGAGTACGGAGGCAACCTCGATGAGCTCAGATTTTTCACCGATGAGATAGACCTGCGCCGAATCCTCGTCAGCTACTCCAACAAAGGCAAGGGTTCTCTGCAACTCTGCGGCCAATGCTGTCCCGTACGCTTTGGTTGGCTCCATGCCGACCTGCAAAGAACGGAAAAGCAGAGGCAAGCCGTGATGAAGGACAGCAATCTTGGTGGTTTGATCGGTGAAGGTGATTGCCGCTGCAATTGGCTGCTTCTGGTGGGCAACTTGTCCAAGTAATTGAACTGCACCCAAACCAGAATAGGTAATGTGTTGCAGATCGAATCCATTGCGATTGAATTCTTGTACATGCTCACTAATGGCGGACTGATCACAGGTCATCGCAAGTACATCGACTCCGTTCTCATTCGCGTGACTGGTTACAAGAAAATCAATCACCTTCGAATCAGCATCCTCGCTGTTTTGCGCGACAAGATTGGCAACGAGAACCGGCAGCTCAGAATCTGAAACTGGTGGCAAGGAATCAGTAAACGTGTCAATTTCAGGACGAGAAAGTAACAAACAAGCTCGAGAGCATGAAATTGACTGTTGCTGGAGTTGCTCACGAATCCGTTGAGCAATCCCCATGGATTCACCATCAGGATCAATATCGAATTTCCCACTCGAGATTAACCGGATTCGGTTTTCATCTGAACGGGCAACTAAATAGCGAACCGTCTGATCGGAAAGATCAGCGAGCAGAATTTCGGGCGTTTGTTTGGTTAAAGCGAGTCTCATTTGAAATCAATTACCAGCGAATCACCAGATCGACCGTCTTGCAGAGCTTATTCAACAAAAACATTATTCATTCTCGAGGCTTCGTCGGCGCGGCGGGCTTGTTCCACGCTCATGCGGTTGGCACAGAGCTGCCTCGGTTTGGGATCCGAAGCATCCTCCGTTCCCTCGCACGTCATTGGCGGATCATTACCGTGCGAACGTCCTTTCACTTGTGCTTTGATGACATCACCCCGGACCGTGACCTTGTCCAGTACTTGACTCACAATAGTCGGATCAATTCCCGCTGACGATAAGATTCCGATGGCATGGCGATACGTTGGGCTAACTAACCGGTTTTGTCCGAACAACCCGCGTACCCGGACAATTTGCTCAGCAGTCTGAGCATCCAGTCCCGGTACGGCAGCGATCACTTCAAGCGGAGCACGCGCCAAATCAATCCTCCCCGATAGTCGCCGCTCAGATTTGACCGTCACTAAATCGAACATCTGATCTAACGGCAATTCATACGAGCCATCCAAGGTGATCGGACTTTGCACCAACGTGCTCCCGGAATCAGATGTACTGGGAACCGCGACCGAACTGCCAATCAATTCACCTAGCGATGAGAAATTACGAGAGGGAAAAACTAAAAAATCAATCGGAAGAAGCTCACCTTCTCCCTCAGATGCTTCCAGCAAATCTGCGTTACCGTACTGACGGAATCGAATCACGTAATCCGCAAATTCAATGGAAATTGCATCGAGTAATTGCTGGTGAAGCAACTTTAAATCGCCTTGATTCAAATAAATACGAGGGCTCCCGTCAAAGGTCTCGTTGCGTTCTGCACTCACAACGGTGAGATAATCAAGCCAAGCGGGTTCACCGCGTACCGCATTGGGTCCCACCTCGGACTCATCTGCCAAAACAGATAACTCTTCGGTGAGCAATGGCACTGAATTACGTGCGTTCACCTCGCCGCCCGGGATGCGTTGCGCATCGTCAGCATCGATCCAATCGAGAATCCGATTAGCGGTTCGCTCATCCATGCTTGGCAATTTCAACAACCCACGAATTGCGCTGCCTGATATCCTGCGATCCCACTCCAAAAGTGAATATAGATTCAATCTTGCGGATTCACTCCGCTCATCGACACTCAGGGTGAACCAACAATCTTCTATATCAACTGACCGACTTTCCCAGATTTTGGTCTCCACCCCTTGAAAGCTCATCAACTGCCCTCGTCTCGATTTCGGTTGTTCGAGACATGCGGCTATCACTTCGATCCCTGACAACGCGGCCTGCTCGGCTTTGATCTGGTCCCCAGCATTGCGAGTTGCACGATGTTCGGATTCCATCGCCATTGTGAAGTGAAATGCAGCCAGACTGACAAGCGTGACTATGACGAGAACAACCACCAAAACCGTACCGTGGCGTTTCAAATGAGTGGAATCATGACGCGTCATTGAGCACCTCGAGTACTCAATCCCGAATTGATACCGAGTGCAATCACAAAACGATGTCGCAGCACCGGTTCTTGCTCCCTCTGCCCATAGGCACCTCTGGAATCTTGGGATGCCTCCTCGTCATCATCATCCTGCAAGACCATTTCAACTTCGATCGCTTCCGGAAATCTTCGGTGCCAGCCACTATCCCACTGATCACGCCATGACCCATTATCAAAGTACCGAAACCTCAAACCACTTAGCTCTGGAATCTCATCACGCACCTCAGGGTCAAACTCAAGTTCAGAATTGGCGGGTGTTGGGTTCCGATCGCCACCGATGACAAGGAAATCATCCTGATTCAATTCGATTGTCCTTCCTCCATTGAACCGGGAAAAGTCATTGCTTTTGGCTCGGCGCTCTTGTTGGAAATCAATCCAAGAACGATTAAGACGTGCAACGCCGTAGGAATCCTCTTCAATCTGATCCCTGTCAAGTTGACCTGTCCCACGACCCTCGGGAGGAATAACGAACGCAGAGTAGGACACTGCTCGCATCAACTCCTTCCCGCGACCAATCGCTGCAATGAAGTGCAATTCATTATTTGTTCCCATCAAGTAACCGTTGGATGGATAAAAGGGGAGGTCCGGACGGTTAGTATTCATCGGGGACGAAATTTTTGAATCGATCCTGGCGAGCTCCATGAGATCGTTTCGGAGTTGTTGACGAACGGCTCGCAACACGGTGGCTTTCTCGGCGACAGAAACGCCTTTCTGCTCGATGCTCGTGTAGACATCAAACATGCTCCAAACGACGACCAGCAATAATGATGCAAGAGCCAACGTGATCAACGTCTCAATTAAGGTAAAGCCGCTTTTGGTTGTCATCGGCTTCCTCCAGTCACACTTCGCATCCAACGCACCAATTCGAAAACAGGCTGGTCATTGGATTGCGTAGCGGACTCGTCCTCTCGCCAGACCCGTACTCGAACCTTGATCAAATTCGCAATCTGTGTGGGTTGAAGATCCATACTGTAGGTCCAGCCCGGCGCATCCCTGACTCTCTCTCGATAAACGCGATCAATCGCCAAGGATCCTACTTGGCACTCATCAACTAGCGTTTGACAGATAAACTGAGCCTCAGCGCGGCGTTCAGCACGTATCAGATGCTGCTGACCGACCGATAGAAGCTGCAACAAACTCATCGATGATGCAACCAAGATGGCAGTGGCAATAATCACTTCTAACAGCGAGAATCCCTTTGAATTCATTCGGCCAACTCCTGCTCATCGAGAGTTGACGTAAACTGAATATCGGAAGAAATCTTGACGCCACCTGTCAGGCCACGAACCGCAACGGTGATCGCCATTTCCCCGTTTTGAAAAGCAATTTGCAATTCATGATGGGTACCACGTCCGTCCGGATAAAAGGTAATGATGCTCTGCTCTGATTGCTGCTCATCTCTCGCCGCGTCCTCTGGTCTCGCCGGGTCCTCTGGTCTCTCTGGGGCCTCTGAGCGAAAAATCAAGCCTTCAGGTAGGGACCCTAACGCAAATCCGGACGCCTGATCATCCCTCTTCGGCGCATTGAGGGACGTTTCGATTTCCTGATCTGAAGTTTTTTTTCGCAACTGATACTGGTCAGATTGCAGTTCATAAACAAATTGAACTTCAAGACCTCGCTGGATCGCTTGATCTCTCGCTTCGTTGAGAGCCAATTTGATCTTGAGTGCAGAGTCTCGAAGTTCGGATCGTTTTGCCACACCGCTCATCCGAGGCCATGCAAGCGCTAGCAGGCCGACGAGCATTACCATAACAATGGTAACCTCGAGCAGTGTGAAGGCATTTTGGGCAGTTCGATTGCGAAACGTTGACATCGGAAGCGGATTACTCGTCGGATGTCGTATCCAAGACATCCGCTTCGCTCATGACCTCGGAGGCATCGTCTCCGTCACCTTCCTCAATGTCTCGCCAATTATTCACGTCATCCTCGGTGTCAGATTCTCCGTCAATGCCGGGCGACGAGATGTTAGGAAAGTCCCGAGTTCCCTTGCTGGGTGGATATTCATAGACGAATGCAGTTCCCCATGAGTCCGCGGGAACAATCTCGTCATCCAAGTAAGGACCATCCCACTTCCGAGCTTTCGCCTCATCAGCAGGTGGCTTGATCAGGGCGCCAAGCCCGTCCTCAGTGCTGGGAAACGTTCGCATATCCACCGCATACAATTTCAAAGCGGCTTCAAAGTTCCCGATCTGTGCTTTGGTCCCCTTGATGTCTGCTTTCTTCTGGGTTCCTAGCAAACGAGGCCCTGCGATTGCAAAAAGCATGACCAGAATGATCAGGACGATCATCAGTTCGATTAGTGTCAATCCGCGACGTTGGGAGGTACAAGATCTCATCATTAATTGTGATCCGTAAGTTTATGGAGTAATAAAATTATGTTTAGTTTGGAAAGGGAGCAGGCAGTATCCGACCTAGTCGAGTGCCGTGTTCATATCGAACACCGGCAAGAGAATGCCGGTAATGATAAACAAAACGACTCCTCCAATGGCCAATAGCATCAGAGGCTCGATGAGTCGCACGAGCGATTCCAGTTTGCGTTCGGTTTTTTCATCCATCCGATCTGCGATTTTAATCAACACGGATTCGAGTGTGTTCGACTCCTCTGCGACTTTAATCATCGCCATCACTTGGGGTGGGATAAGACCGCTCGAAGCCAGTGGGGAGGCCAACGAGTTGCCCGATGAAATATTCTCTGCGGACTGATTAACGGCGTCTTTCAACAGTACATTTCCTGTTGACTCCGAGCTGATCGACAAAGATTTCAAAATTGGTACACCATTCCTCAGTAACGTTCCCAGCACACGGCAAAAACGCGACACCGCTGTCGAATGATAAACGCCGCCAATAATTGGCAAATTCAATCTTAAATGATCAAATATCCGTCGCCCGCGATCCGTTTCGAAGAAACGATTCACTGCCACCACCACGCCCGCTACAAAGGCTGCGAGAAACAAACCGTATTGCAACAATCCATGACTGATGAACAACAAGGCAACGGTTACAGAAGGTAAACCAGCACCGCTCCGTTCAAGCCTTTCGAAAAACGGCTCGAACATCGGAACGATATAAGAAACAAGGATGATCGTGACAAGGAACCCCACGACCATCAAGACAATCGGATAGGTCATCGCCCCAACTACTTTTGCACGCAACTGATCCTGCTTCTGCAAAAAAGCCGAGACATGCTGCAGTGACTCCTCAAGAAAGGCTCCCTCCAGTCCCGCCCTGACCATACTCACCACGAGCTCAGAGAAGACCTTGGGATGTGCGGCCATCGCCTCATCAAGGTTAGTCCCGTCTGCGACCTGATCATGAACATCGGACAGTATTTCCCGCATGTTTAAATCAGCCGATTCTTCTGAGAGGATCTTTAGAGAATCCAATAAGCTCACTCCTCCTCCGAGGAGATCGGCCAACTGAGTCAAGGTATCAGCAATTGTTTCCGTCTTAACCTTCCGCGGTAATTGCAGATCAAAAGACAGACCAGATGAATTCGCTTTGTGATCACGAATCTCCATCGGGAAAAGTGAACGCTGACGCAATAACACCATGGCTTCGCGGGTGCTTCCCGCGGAGATGGTGCCATCGGTCTCGTCGCCGCTCGCAGTCTTGGCTCGATATAAAAAGTCGGGCATGGAATGATTCGATAGGGGTTGGAACGCTTAATCCATTTTGGTTACGCGAAGAACTTCGTCCACGGTCGTCACTCCGGAGATCACCTTTTCCCATCCGTCCTCACGCAGAGTAGTCATACCATGACGCCGAGCAACAGCCTTGATTTCATTCGTAGCAGCACGCTTTGTGGCAAGCTCACGAAGTTCATCGCTACTGGTGAGAAGCTCATAGATCCCAAGTCTGCCTCGATAACCATTACCGCGACAAGATGGACAACCCACGGGGCGATAGATCGGCTTGCTGGCTCGCTCAAACGGAAAATCTGACGGGTATTCCGAGCGTGGACGTGTGTCCGGCTCACAACAATCCGGGCAGAGTTTTCGAACAAGACGCTGTGCCAACACGCCCTCGACTGTGCTACTGACCAGAAACGGCTCCACTCCCATGTCAGCAAGTCTCATGAACGCACTTGCTGAGTCGTTTGTGTGCAAAGTGCTGAAAACCATGTGACCGGTCAGCGAAGCCTGAGTCGCATTCTCTGCAGTCTCCAAGTCTCGAATTTCACCAACCAACACCACGTCTGGATCATGTCGAAGAATACTTCGCAAACTCGCAGCAAACGTCAATCCAACCTTGGAATGCACCTGAATCTGATTGATGCCCTCCAATTGATACTCAATTGGATCTTCGGTTGTGATGATTTTAGTTTCTTCGTTCTTGATCTCGTTGAGCGCGCTGTAGAGTGTGGTTGTCTTCCCGCTTCCGGTGGGCCCTGTAACGAGAACAATTCCGTGGGGCATTCGAATCAAATTTTGAAATCGTAGGTAGACCTCCTCCGACATGCCAATTCCCTTCAGGGAAAAGCTGAGGTTGGCTTTATCGAGGACACGCATAACGACACCTTCCCCGTGCAACATGGGGATGATCGACAAGCGAATATCAATCTCTCTTCCTTTGATCCGAAGCTTGATCCGACCGTCCTGAGGAACGCGTTTTTCTGCAATATTCAATTTGGCCATGATCTTCAGTCGACTGATGATCGCAGCTCGAAATTGATGCATCTCCGGTGGAGTGGATTGCTTCTGAAGAACTCCATCAATCCGATAGCGTATCTTGATCCGTTTCTCTTGGGCCTCAATATGAATATCGCTGGCACGTGCCTCGATTGCTTCTTCAAGAATCTCGTTGACCAAACGAACCACAGACGCCTGCTGCGCAACTTCAGCATCCTCCAGATCCTGACCAGTCAGTGATTCTAAGTCACTGAACTCGTCGTCATCACGCTGCAGAGCCAGCAACCCATCGATTGTCTCAGCGCCAACGCCCAGGTATCGCTTGATAAGATCCCGTACTTGAGCTGGATCGCAAATAACAGGCTGTACCATCTCGCCGGTCGAAGCACTGAGTGTGTCGATTGCTTGGAAATCGAAGGGATTGGTAACAGCGACCACCAATGCTCCGCCACGACGGTACAGCGGAAAGAATTCATGTCGATGCACAAGGCGAACAGGGAACTCCTCTAGGATGGATTCATCGATCTCAATTTCACTCAAGTCCACGATTTGCAAACGCAGCGAACGAGCAAGTCCATTCAAGAGTGCTTCCTGTGAATCCAACCCAATTTGATCAGCAGCAATTTCGAGGGATTGCCCGCTCTTAATCGCATCAGCTACCGAAGCTAATTGCGCTCGATCGAGTCGAGCATTAGACAGATCTTGGC
>JAAXIK010000155.1 GCA_012270385.1 Rubripirellula sp.
CTGGAGGTCGATGGTGCCGGGCATTTACTCACGACGAGCAGTTTGCTAATCACCGACACACGCAATCCAGGATGGACTCACCGGCTAGTGGAACAGGAACTGGAGGCTCGCCTTGGCGTCCGGGATATTTGTTGGGTAGACGGTGGTGGTCTTCGCGGGGATGACACCGATGGACATGTGGATCAGCTGGCGAGGTTTGTGAGCCAAAATGATCTTGTTGCAGCAGTTGCTTCAGATTCTGAGGATGAAAACCATTTGGGCTTAGAGGAAAATTATCAAATACTGACGAAGTGGGTACAGGAAAAAGCACCTCATATTCAAGTGCATCGGCTCCCCATTCCACCAGCTCGCTATATCGATGGTACACGTGTGCCCGAGAGTTACTGTAATTTTCTCCGCCTCGGACCGGAGCGAATCCTTATGCCGAGTTTTGGTGCTTCTTCCGATGAGTACGCCAGAGGGATTCTTGAAGATCTTACCTCCGCCGAAGTTCAAACCATCGATTGCCGTGATATGGTTTGGGGGTTAGGGGCACTCCACTGCGCAAGTAGGGAGCAACCGCTTTAGCAGATCGTCTGTTTCGGCAGGTCAGATTCATTGTTAACGATTGGTCCTCAATCGATCATTTGGTCCTCAATCAATCATTGTGAAGCTGGCTCGGGAGGCTTGAGGGTAAGCGCATCCCTACGTCTAACTCGCTGCACTACCTTGCCAGCTGTAAATAATCTAACGGCGAGCTGATTCACGGAATGTCGGGCGGGTCACATCCGGGAGGTCTCACTTGCTCGGCTGATCTCTAGCAGGATCAAAAATTAGGTGTCACCCGCCACACGGAGACCGAAACCCTTTTGATTTCCAGTGGTTAAAGACCAAGGCTGCTGATTCAGTCTGTGATTTTGCTTTCTAAATGAGGAAAAGCATGAAAGAAGACCATACAAAAACCACTCTTGAGTGTCCTAACGGTCACCGAGTACGGGGTAAGATCAACCTTCTGGGGTCAAGGGTTCGCTGTCCAAAGTGTCGGATTGCATTCATCTTCGGTCCCGTGCAGGAAAAACGGAGTTCGGATCACGCCGTCAGTGATACGAGCGTCATGAGGATCCTCGGAGACGCTAGCAAGGTCGGGATTCCTGTGGTTTCAGCACGCGGGAAAGGTGTGAATTCTTCTAAAGCATTTCGGACTTGCACAAGATGCGGAGCAACCACTTCCGTAAAACTTGCCATCTGTTCTCACTGTAATTGCTACTTGGGCAGTGAAGTAGCAGATCCCAAAGCTGTCTAGGACTGGAGAGGAGAGCTAGAGGCTGTGAAGAGAACGCGGCTGGATCTTGCCTCGGCCGATCCTGAATAGAATGAGGGTCTAAAACAAGTGATGACTAATCATTTCCCTTGATTCTTACCAACTCGGCCTTGAGTTTTGTTGTGATTTCGGGATGCATATCGGCCACATTTGTGGTCTCTGCGGGATCCGCATCTAGGTTGATCAGTATCCATGGTTCGGCAAACGGTTTGCCTCGAGGCTGTTCGCGTCCACCACTACCGTTTCCAGCGATCAGTTTCCACTGGCCATCCCGGATCGCGAACATTCCGGCAGCTGAATGACAGATTAACGGCGGTCGATCAAAGAGCGATCGTGGATCGCGTAAGAGCGGTGCAAAACTGTAGGAGTCGGGAGCTGAGTTGTCGGGCCCTTCGAGCCCGAGCCAATCAGTGAGCGTGGCAAAAATATCAACCAGCCCAATGGTCTGGGTTAATCGAACCCCGGCGTGTTCAGCATTCGGCATCCTGATAAAAAAAGGAACACGATGCCCCGCTTCCCAGATATCGGCTTTGGTTCCCCTCCAGTCGGCGTTAGCAAGGTGGGAATCCGAATGGAAACCTTGCACCGTGACGTCGTCGAGATGATCCGGTTCATCCGCGGGTGTTTGTCGCATAAAGGAGCCGTTGTCACTGGTCAGGAGAATGAGGGTATTATCGAGTTGGTTATTTTTCTCTAGGCTCGCGATCACGCGTCCAATGGTGTGGTCAACTTGCCGCAGGAAATCGCCGTAGGGACCGAACTGGGTTGAGCCAGTAAAAAGCGCATTAGGCAGCACAGGTTTATGCGGAGCCGTGAGTGGAAAATAGATGAAGCTTGGATCCGTTTGATCATTGATTCTATCGATAATTGCAAGGGTTTCATCTGTCAGGCGATCTAGGCAATTTCGCATGCTGAAATCTTTCGCTCTTGGACCCGCCCTGGTGTACGCAGGAAACCCAATCGCCGCTTGTTGAATGCTCTCTGGCTCGGTGGCATTACCATTCTTAAAGTAAAAATACGGTGGGAAATCGAGTGATGCAGGTATGACGAAGGAATGATCAAATCCAACGTCTCCGGGATGGAAGGTCAAGGATTGGGTGAAATCGGGTTTTTCATCACCCCCCGGTATACCAAGCCCGAGATGCCATTTCCCAACGACGTGAGTTCGATAGCCTGCCGCTTTAAGGAGTGTTCCGAGTGTAGAGCGATCGGTTTCAATCAACGGTTTCCCATAACCGTTGAGGACACCACGCTTGAGTGTTGTTCGCCAACAGTACCTGCCAGTCAGCAGACCATAGCGCGTAGGAGTACAAACCGCTGAGGGTGAATGGGCATCTGTAAAGGTCATGCCTTCCTTGGCTAGCCGATTGATGTTGGGCGTCGGAATGGATGAGCGATGGTTTAGAACCTGGACGTCACCATAGCCAAGGTCATCGGCCAGAATCAGAATGATGTTGGGCTTTTTGGGCGAGTCCGATTCTTGATTTGTTGCTGCATCGGAAGCCGTTCTCAAAGCAAAAGTTACGGTCATCAGAAAAAGGATTCTGGGAAGTTGGCACGTATGCATCGATGTCTGTCCTGATCTCTAGTTGTGTGATGCAACCGGTTGCCAAATGCTGCCATCCTCCCTTTGGGAAGAGAAGACGGTGCACTCTAAAGCGATTCGAATCAAATCTCGTTTATTAATCTCGAAGAGATGCCTACCAGCATCCTGGCGGTTTCTCCTCCGTCAATCTGGATCATCTGATGAGCAGATTCAGATCCCTCCTAATATTTTGGGAAGATCGCGGGTGTCGGAAATCGTTCTTCGGAATCCGCCTTACCGTCATTGATATATTCCTCGCGGGGAAGATTCAAAACTGGCCACGAGGCAGGGCGAACTCGCACAATTCGACCGGGTCGAATCCCTTCGATGATAAGATCGGTCTCAAATTCAATCTGTATACCGCTACTGCCAACTGGAGGATCCGGATCAGTTCGGCGTATGTCACTAATTGGCCGATGTCACGCGATATTGTCTGGCCATAATGATCCGAGA
>JAAXIK010000024.1:0-8373 GCA_012270385.1 Rubripirellula sp.
CTCTGGAGGCACTTCCTGGGTTGCTGCATTGGAGTCAATGGGCTTCGACAGTGGGGTTACTTTTATTCATCCTCTCTCAGATAGTGAGTCAATCGAACCGATTTCTGCAAACTTAACATTTTGGCATGCTTTGGATTTACTGTTAGATCAGAAAAATCTTGATGTTAATTTCTACGGCGGCGCTGATGATGTTCTACAGTTAATTCGGAGGCAAGAGGGTAGACCGTCTCGAGTTGATTCTGCTGCTTACTCTTCGTTTTTTCGCATGGAACCTGTTTCGGTTTATTCGAAGAGAACTTTGCGTCAAGCTGGCCTTGGAGGTGTGAATATCGCCGTGGAGGTAAGCTGGGCACCTCACGTGAAGCCGGTAGGAATTTCATTCCCTTTGCAACGTCTGTCCGTAACCTTGGATGATGGCTCTCAGCTAATGCCTCAGAAATCAGGTGGGACGATTGATATGGCAACTAACCGGGAGTTGTCTTTCATCGAGTGTGGTCTTCCCTTTCAGTTGGCTCCGGCAAACGCGGAGCGAATCACCTCTCTCTCTGGTGTCATTCAGTCGATGATTCCCGGTGAAAGTAAGAAATTTGAGATTCCCTTGGTAGGCGGATCTGGCGCAGTGACCCTTGACGCCATGACCGTTACCCTTGATTCAGTCACTCAGAATGAAGACCTGTTTCAAGTGAGGTTTAGCGTAGAATTGAAAGATGCTGGTCGCTCACTTGAGAGTCATCGTCAGTGGGTCTATGAGAATCGAGTTTATCTTCAGCGACAAGATGGATCCCGCCTGGAACACCTGGGTTTCGAAGTGTTACGCCAAACGGATTCTGGATTTAGTGTTAACTATCTATTTAATCTTGATCAGGGTCCGCAGAACGTATCCTTGATCTATGAGTCGCCCACGAGCGTATCTTCAGCTGAATTCGAATTTGAATTGAAGGAGATTCCCCTGCCATGAAAGCCCTCGTACCATGCATCACATTACGACTGAGCTTGAGCATTTATTTGATGATGATGCTTGTTGGTGGATTCAATGCAATTGTGTTTGGGGAGGAACTTGAAGCTACTGACATTATTGCTTCGGTCGATGGTAATCCAGTTTACGTGGGAGAATTGAATCTGATTCTCGCGGAACGGTTCCCGAATCAACCGATTGATTCAATCGACATTGATTTGAAAAGAGCGACCTGCCATGTGCTTGCACAACGCCGTCTGGCATTGCGAGCTTTGCGAAAAGTAGGTGGAGCGTCCTTAGCACAGATGGTTGAAAATGAGATCAATGCGTTCACTGCCGAGGCTAAACGCCGTGGTAGTACACTTCAGCAGCAAGCTTCCGCCCGGTCGTCAGACGCTTCATCATTGCTGGTGGATTTGTCTTGGCGCGTTGCTTGGGGTGCCTACCTGAAAAGTAAGCTGACGGATGCGAACCTGCGGCGGTATTTTGAAGCCAATGCGATCGCGTACAATGGGACTAGGTATCGAGTTTCCCAGATTTTTATCCGGCCCGTTTCAACGTCGCAAGCAGATATCACTTCCGCAATCAAGGATCTCTCTGGACTTGCCGCTGACATTCAGACCCAAGAGAACCGCGAAATTGCTTTTGCGAGCGCAGCACGGGAACACAGTCAATCGCCTACTGCCGAGTCAGGAGGAGAACTAGGCTGGGTGGAGAATGAGGGCGATCTACCTGTGGGGCTAATGCGCCAGGTCAGGATTTTACCTATTGGATCCGTTAGTCAACCATTGCGAAGTCCTTTTGGTATTCATCTGTTGTATGTGCACGAAAGAGTTGACGGGCAGACTACATTTGATGAACTGGTTGACTTGACTGTCCTTCGGCGTGACGCAGCGAATGCAATGTTCCAACGCTTGGTGGAATCGGAATCAGAGACCAAGGTGATTTGGCACGTTGATATTCTGAAACCACCGACTGGTTCCTAGAGACTTTCCTGACGGACAGGATCCAGGAAGTTGACTTCTTTTGAGACGAGCCGGAGGAGATGGGGATGTCGCTTAAAGTCAGATCTTTGTCTTCCATAATCCTTCGTATATCATCGATCTCGACCCAGGATGTCATCGCCACCCAAACCAGATGGAAATCAAACCTTGGAGATTGACCAGCATCGGGACCGTACAAGTCACCAAGAAAGATTTGCAACCCTCTTCGCTTTCTTTTGGTTCTTTTGCATCCTCTCGTCCTACTCCATGGTGCGACCCGTCAGGGAAACGATGGGTACTATCGTCGGAAAAGATGAATTGAAATGGCTGTTTCTCGCGGGTTTCTTGGCGGTCTGTGGGCTTGTTCCGATTTACGCATTCTTGGTGCGTTACGTGTCACGCACCTCGATTGCACGAGTTGTTTTTCATGCTTTTGCCTGCATGTCTCTTCTCTTCTGCTGGATCTTGCGCACTGATTCTGGCATGGAGAATCTTTGGATCGCACGAACACTTTTTGTATGGATCAGTGTATTAGGGATATTCTCAACAAGTATCTTTTGGAGTGTGTTGGCAGACTTGTTTAGCAGCCAGCAGGCAAAGCGATTGTTCGGCAGAGTGGCCTCGGGGGGAACTATCGGTGCAATTTGCGGTTCCTTGGCAACCCGTGGGTTAGCTGACCACTTGGCGATTCCGTGGTTGATGGTTTTTCCTGCTGTACTTTTGGAAATAGGTTTGGTTTTTTGCCGCGGTCTCGAGTTCAACGCTAGAGCCTGGAATCGTGTATCTGTGCTAGATCACGGTGAGATGGAGGAAGCTGAGAATCATAGTGGCAGCTTGTTATCGGGTGTATCTCATGTTTGGAAGTCAGGGTATCTACTGAGGGTATGTGCTTTCCTCATGCTTGTTCAAGCATTTGGAACACTGCTCTACGTTAGGCAAGCGGAGATCGTCAAAGAGGAGATAGTCACTACTGAAGCGAAAATTAAGTTCTTTGCCAATGTTGACCTGTGGTCACAATCCTTGACACTGGGTTTGCAATTTCTTGTTGCGGGCTGGCTGATGCGTAAGTTCGGAGTAGCACTTGCGTTGATACTACTTCCGTTTATTTATTTTGCTTCTCTTTATTCGCTTGCCATCAGCCCAGAATTAAGCGTTCTCGCGGTCGTGATGGTTGCTACCCGATCGTGTGCGTACGGTTTCACCGTTCCTGCACGTGAAGTGCTGTTCACGGTTGTCAGCCGAGAAGATAAATACAAGGCAAAGAATTTCATCGATACGGTTGTCGTGCGAGGTGGAGATACCCTTTCCATGCAATTGATCGGATTCATGCAAGGTTTGGGTGTTCCGGTCTCTTCACTCAGTATTTTCGCATTACCTCTAGCCATCTACTGGGCTTATCTGGCGTGGATGCTCGGAAAGAAACAAGCTGACTTGCAGAAGTCTTCGGTGAGCGCTTATCGATGACGATTGTGAGCGAGTGCCAAGGGTAGGCCGATCCATCTGGAGATTGGAAAGATCAATGACATGGTTAGAAAGCAATTCTGCCATGTTGCAAATTCGTAGGGAAGAAGTTGTCTGAAAATCAACGTTGAGGTTAAGACGGCTACCGTCCAAAAGCATATCGTCCAAGCCAGATCACTGAGAGAAATCAGTTTTCGCCTCAGTGAAAAATACGAAACCGTGATGGTGAGTAGGCATTTTAAAAATAGTAATGAAGCGAGAATCGAGGGTAAGTATTCGAAAGCCGCTATTGCTTCACGTTCTGTGCTTTCCCAGTCGGTTTGGCTGAGAAACCAGCGGATGAAGATAATGATGGGAGCGAAGATGTAGATGATCGCTGCGAAGGCGTTTGTGATGGTGATCCATGCACGACCCGTAGCGGGTACCCAGGCGTTAGAGATGATCCGGGTCAAAAAGAGGATTCCCACGATCAGTACGGTTGCTGCTGAGAGTTTAATGCCAACTTCAAACGCATGCTCAGGTTGACCAATTCGATTGGCTTGCGTTGAGGCCCAGTTCATCCAAATTACTCGATTCGTTTCTTTCAGGGACCACCCGGCGATGACAACAAATACCCAGAGATAAGTGCAACTCGCTAATGCGAGTGGTAGGATTTGTCGGCCCCAAGCAATCACTTTGGTTTGAATAGGCTTGCTTGCCAGGTAGATGGGTAGGTGGCTGCCGCTTGAGATTGCACCCTTGCTCGGATTGTTCTGGATTAGGTGTTTTGAGTTGATGATGATCGCGAGGTAGATGATCCCAAAAAACATTCCAATAATGGAGACGGGATGTAGCGGAGTGATGAGAGCGAATAGACAGGTTCCGGGGATTACCCCCATCAAATAAATCTGCTTTACCCATTCTCTGGAAGCAGCGTAATCATGCCATAGGATGGCTCTGAGGACTTCTGTGCTGCCAGTTTTGTTTCCCGGGGTCAGGAATTGACTGTATGCAGTAACTTCGTCAGTTGGGTCCGTTGCCATCGAGACCCCTGCTCGCGCAGACGCCGCGAGGGCACCCTGAGGAGTGTACCTTGCAAGGTTGGTAGCACGGAGTAAGCACCACACGGCGCCGATAAAAAAGAGTATCGACACGATCCAGCTGGCGAGTACCGCCAAGGGTCTCCATGATTCGTTTTCAAGAAAGGGAGAGACAAAGCCAGCTGCCACAATGCAGTAGCTCACCGGAATGGCGGCCAAAAGTGCAACGAGTTTATAGAAACCGTGTGTAAATGGACGCCATGAGAGGACCATGATCCATGTCAAAACGGCGGAGAAAGAAATGCATGGGAGAACAATGGGCAGCGGTTCCGAACTGTAATTTCTTACGAATACAGCGAGACTGATCCAAATCGTTGAAATCCATGCTGTCTTAAAAAAAATAGGGATGGTTGCGATCTTCCAAGAGCGAATGGGCTGTCTCAACAGCCAATCACTGCACCCCGTATCCGCTTGGCTAAGGTCATGATCGAGACCGTAGTCAAATAATGCGATAGCGGATACGCCTGAGGGGAGTAAGCAGAAGAAAATGGCATACGTTCCCACCTGCATGCCGATCTCTTCACCGAATGTTTGCATCGAGAATAACGTTCCGAGCAAGCCCAGTGCGATAAGTGACGTCATGCAAGTCAGTAGGAAACGGTATCGATTGACTGACAGTTTGGCGAGCGCGATCAGCTCAGTCATCAGGAAGGCTCCCCGAGGTTGAGCGTCTCATCACTACTGGCAGAGTCTTCATGACTCACACGCCCCTCAAACCATCTTTGCAAAGACACAGAACTTCTTTCGATGACCATTGCGTTCTCGAAGTCAGGTGGCGATTGTTCTGCTTGAACGCTGTAGATCACTGACCACTCTTCTCCAGATTTTCGCCAACCAAAGCACCGATGATCTGAGGCCGGTGGCGACCATGATTCACCTCCTCTGACGGTCAATTCTTGAAAGCGTCCGCCCCGATCCTCTGGCCTTAACGTGTCAATGATTTTTCCATGATGTAACAGCGTGATGTGGTCGCATACACGATCGACTTCATCAAGAAGGTGACTTGAGAAAAGTACGGTTCGTCCATCTTCACTGATGGTGCGAATCACTGCTTCTAAAATATCACTTCTGGCAATTGGATCGAGGCCGCTACTCGGTTCGTCTAAGATCAACAGTAGTGGTCGGTGTGCGATCGCCGCAAGGAGGCCCGCTCTAGCTCGCTGGCCCTTGGAGAGTGTGCTTAGTTTTATATTTGGTGAGAGTGAAAACATCTCGGAGAGTTTCGACGCATAATGATCATCCCATGTCGGGTAGATTGCCCGACAGAAGTCGATCAACTCTCTGACTCGCATCCATTTGGGTAGTGAATCTTCTTCGGTCATGTAGCCAATCTGCTTTAAAGCCTGTTCGGGATCAGCTACCGGATTTTGACCCAGGACTCTTACTTGTCCAGATTCGGCTTTAAGGGATCCGATTAGATGGCGAATAAGAGTTGTCTTCCCTGCTCCGTTCAGGCCCACCAATCCTTGAATCGTGCCTCTTGGGATTTGCAGATTGATTTCATTCAGTGCAGTCTTGCCACGGAAGCATCTTTTGAGATCGCGCACATCCACGGCCATTTGTTTCTGATGATCATCTAACACTTAGATCTCCTCTCTCTTCGTGCTTGCTTTGTCTTGCATGGCTCGCTCCCTGCTCTGAATTAAGTCGACCAATTGTGGTGGCGATAATCCGAGTCTTGAGCCGTAAGCAATGATTGCATCAATCTGAGGAGTGATGAGCGAAGTGCGTTGCTGCAAAGTCAACTCAGTCATTTGTTGAGCAACAAATGTACCTTTTGTGCGACGCTTTTCGAGAAACCCCTCGTTCTCGAGCTCCCTGTAAGCTTTTGCAACGGTATTTGGATTCACCCTGATCGTCTGAGCGAGACAGCGAATCGAGGGAAGTTCATCGCCCACAATCAATTGCTTTGAAACGATACGATAGCGAACTTGGTCAGCAATCTGCTGATAAATGGGAACGCCTTCTGGATTGATTTGGATTCGCATAAATTGCCCCGGTGTATTGCTCGGATAATACAGTGATTTGGCTGCGAGTCAATCAACCTGGGTGAGCAGTCAGATCAAAAAGTTAATGTGCTCACTGTGGTGGGGTCATTTCCTTCGAGAGAGAGCAGAGCGAGGAGCAAAAAGCCTGGGCCATCTCTCGAATCACAAATGTCTGCACCTTCTCTGCTCCGAAACATCCCCATCCGAGGTTCATAAAGGGTGCGCATTGCTTCATCGCCAAGGCGTAGGGCAAATTGTTGAGAGGAATGATCTCGCGTAGTCCTTCCAAAATGTTGAAAGAAGTGGATGAGTCTGCCGTAGGCTTCAGCTTGATCTATTTTTACGGATGCTTCATCAAGCGATTTTCGGAAGAATTCTGAACGATCTGTTACCACTTTTAAAAATCGAACATCCTTTGTGAGCTGCCAAGCGATTAAACAAGCCTCACCTAATATCAATTCATTACGTATCCAGGTATTCACTTCTGATCCATCACGTGGAATGATCAGTGTCTCATGAGAGTTGCTTTCCACATTGAGGGTAGCTTGTTCTAAGCTTCTCTTGACCTCTCTGGCCAACTCCGCTCGTTCCTCGTTCGCATGGTCGTCAGGATAATGCTCACTCATATCACTCAATGCGATCAGCGCTTTGAGCCAAAGACCTTTCTGATTAGCGGAACAATGGGTTGTCTGATTGATTCGCTGGCTGCCCGATTTGAGGACCGAAACTGCTAGTCCAATCATTGATTCTGCAGTCGCTGGGTAACGCTCGGCAAGCCAAGCGAAAGACAGTAAGGCGATCGATTGATGAATGATTTCGGTAGACGCGAGATTCCTGCTGACAGCGGGAGCAGGCTTTGCTGAGTGTCTTTGATTTGACTCATTGAGGAGTGTTTGAATTCGAAAAGTCGTGAACCGTGCAGATTCCTTCGCGAGAATCTCCCAGGCGGGTACATGATGTTGGATCAATGCCTCGGGGATTTCTCCTTCAAATTGATCTGAGATTAAGTCATAGAATTGATGGAGTGAAATTCCATAGGGGTCTTTCGTATTTGGAGAGAGCAACGTTAGATGCTCTTGGAGGTATCGTGTGATTGAATCTTGGTAACACTTGCATCCAGTCCTGCGGCCCATTTCGATAGCCGCTACCATGGTCGGTTGGTCCAGGTAGAGATTGGCTTGTGTCCATCTTGGTGGAGCATCTGCATTCTGCAATTTATCTAGTTTTTCTGGGAGCTTAGAAGTACGGATGTCGATCTGACCTAGCCAGATCCCCGTCGCTTTCTTGCCATATTCATCGAGGCAGTAGTCAGTCACATAACCTAAGTGGGCTTCCACGGCCTCGGTTTTGCTTGGCAGCGTATTACGAGGGATGGGAATTAACGTTCCTTTCTCCTGAGCCGATAGAGGACCAGCTGGGTTGGGGACCACACCCAAATTGAGAAACAGCTGAATGAGGCAGCAGAAGAAAATAAGCCGAAGTTGCATAGACTGGTCAAGGGAATGGGGTTGGTGTTGAGGGACGCAGGGAGGGTAGTCGAGGGGTTCAGTTATCTAATTGTATCCTGAGAAACATCGGAGTCCGTCTGCGTTTAAGAATTCGGTCATTTCTTGTTTTCAATCAGAAGTGGTGTCCAGATCGAAAGACATAGGAGGCACCGTTTTGGGCCCCATTTACCTCTCGATTTCAAACTGATCTTGATATGGATTACGAAAACTTGGGATAGGGATAGTTCTGGAAAGCTGCGCAAGGTGGAGTTGGCAGTTTGATGACAAATTACCATTCTGTTGCCGCATGACGATCTGTAACCGATTGGGTGCCAAGCTGATACGCCTTCAAGCATCAGCTTTGGCTCAGGAAGAAGCCGAATTTCAAATGCTCGAAGCTCTGGTCGCACAGAACAACAT
>JAAXIK010000024.1:8383-16649 GCA_012270385.1 Rubripirellula sp.
CAAGCCGAATTGCAAATGCGCGCCTTCAATAGAAAAATACGAAGTTGCTGCGTGCCTTGGTTTGGAGTCCTCGTTTGTGTGCTACTTTTCAATCTCGATGAGTTAGAAGCCCAAAGCCCAAACCCGCCGAGCGCGATGAAGCGATTTGCAGATCGGATGAATCCGATGCGCTGGCAGTTACCTGATTTTCGATCTGAGCCCTCCAAGGCAGAAAAACGAGTCAGTGAAAAGGCAAATCAAGCTAGTTTCTTTGATGACGTATCAAATATGACGAAAAGAGGGTGGTTAAAAACCAAAGATCTGTTTAACCCTTCTCGATACAATCCGGCCAGGCTCATGCCCGCCTCAACTCGAACCAAACCTAATCATGTCGAGCGAGAGGAAACTGGTTTTTGGCGCAGCTTGTTTTCGCCTAAGCCCGAGCCTAAGGAAATCAGTAACGTTAATGACTTCCTGCGACAGTCACGACCAGGAATGTAGATCGGCAAGGCCACTTCTGGCGGATAATCCATCCTAAACAGTGTCGCGTTCTCGATGCTACGTTCGTGGATTTCTCTGAAGCTTTTTAGCGTTCTAAATCTTCCATCCGTCTCGATAGGGTCTCTGGATCTCTTTGGATAGATTTGGTTCACCGACAACGGACATATTCTCTCGGTCCCATTTCAATTCTCGGTTAGGGTGTTTCTGTGCCAAGACACCGAGGAGTATGGTCTCTGTCAATGGCCCTGCGAGCGAGAAGTTCGATTCGCTTTGATCTATCTTTCCATCTATCGCATCATACCATTCTTTGTAATTATCCTCTTCCCTTGCACGGTTAATGGACGGCTCTGGCCATTGGAAACCGTCGATGTGATTACTCGTTTTCAAAACCCAATTATTCCTGTTCCGATTAAAGAATAGCTTTCCTTCTTCGCCGATAATCACGCTACCGTAGTTCTTGAAGCTGTATCCATCGAGAACGTCACTGTCCGGATGGTTGTATTCTTCGGACTCTTTTTTTAACGTCCATGTCTCGGGCTCAAACTTAGCGTCAATGTAGCCATCGTACCAATGGAATTGAAATCCCTTCTTGCTCGAATAGGGGCTCGAATCAAAATCCCAAGTGATGACGGAATTGATCGGTGGCGAGAGTTTAGTAGCACCAGATTGTTTCGCTTTAACGGATGTTGGAGCAAGGGGTGTGCTCCCGTCCGCCTGCATTGCCCAGTAACCCATATCCATGATATGACATGCCATATCACCTAGGGCTCCGGTCCCGTAATTCCACCAGCCTCTCCATGCAAATGGTGCGATAAGTGGACTGTAATCAACCCATGGTGCTGGGCCGACCCAGAGGTCCCAATTGATGCCGTCCGGAATAGTTTGACCCTTCGGAGCTGATGAAAATCCTTGAGGCCAAATCGGACGGTTTGTCCAGGCATGAATCTCTTTGACTTTACCAATCACTCCAGCACGAATCAGTTCAACACAACGACGCATATGATCATTCGCGTGCGCTTGGTTTCCCATTTGAGTCTTCACTCCGGTAGCGAGTGCGATTTCGCGAAGCGACCTCGCCTCACCAATTCCGTGAGTGAGCGGTTTCTGACAGTAGACATGTTTTCCCGCTTTCATCGCCATGGCGGACGCATGATAGTGATGATGATCAGGAGTGGATACTGTCACAGCATCCACTCGGTCACCCATGTCGCTGAGCATTTCACGATAGTCTTGAAAGAAAGTCGCTTCGGGGAACGTCTCGCGGCTTTCCTGAATTCGCCGAACGCGACGATCATCACTTTTGAACTTTGTCGTATCAAAAACGTCAACCAAAGCAACAACCTCAAAGCCAGCTGCACTTGCACCGGTAAGATCGGAGGCGCCTTTCCCGCCGATGCCGATTCCTGCAACGGTGGGCTTCTCTAATTTTTTATCTGCTAATGCTGGAAGGAAATGGAATCCTGCCAACGCGCCGATTGTTCCGGTAAGGTTTTTCTGAAATTGGCGACGATTGAGTTTTGTTTCTTGTTTCGTTGCCTTGTCCGAGTTTTCTTGCTTACTGATCAATTTTTTTATTCTTTGCGTTTTTCGAGGTTTCAAAATACTTCTAAGCAGTCGCTGCGATGACTGTTGCTATGAACGCAATTCTTCATGTCTCTTCCATGAGGTTTCACCCACTGCAAAGGATCCTCGTCAACATGTCTTTCCGCTATCGCGTCCAGAGCGTCGACATGAGTAACCTAGCGCTCGCTGATATCATACAGAAATGGATCGATGCGTAGTGCTCAATACCTGTCGATGCGGTAAGGGAATTCAATGCTGATGCGTGATGAAATCAAGTGTTCTTCGCAACGTTCTTGTTAGAAAAAAAATACCCTGACAGTGGGGTTGGGTACGGAAAGCTGCGAATCTTCAATCAGATCTGGTTGTTGACGGGGAAGATGATCGAGATATCGGTCAACGCATCTGCTACCCTGCTGACTCCTTGCTGGGTGTTTCAGTAGGGATAAATAATTTTGTTTGGTTAAGGAGATTTGCTGATGTCGAAAATGATGCTTTCTTTCGTGATGTTGACCCTATTTTCTGGCGTGACCACGTCGGTCTTGGTCAACGCTGAAGAGTCGGACGGCAAGAAGTATTCCACAAAGGAAGTGATGAAAGTTGCATTCAAGGGTGGGCTTCTTAAGAAAGTCTCAAGCGGGAATGCTTCAGCGGAAGAGGCCAAGAAATTGCATGCGATGCTCGTCTCGCTTTCCAAGAACCAGCCCAAAAAAGGTGATGCTGATAGCTGGAAGAAGCTCACGTCCGCTCTCGTAAAAGCAAGTACCGCTGTGAAAGAGGGTACTGAGGGTGCAGGAGCGATGCTTCAGAAAGCCTCCAATTGCAAGGCCTGTCATAACATTCATAAGTAAGCGGGAGTGCTGCGGTATAGCCTGATGGTGTAACTGCGTATCCTATCTCGCACCAATCCGATTCCTGCTATGTCTTGGAACGGATTGAACGCGGGACAAGGAATCACTCTGCAATAGTAAACCCGAGACAAGCAGTGCGTCATGTCTCGGGTTTCTTATGCTTGCCGTGATCCTCGCTCAATTTAAGCGCCAAGCATCTTCTTGTCCGGTGAGACGCTGCACTCGAAGAAGATTCGGTGTATATCTTCATCGAGCAGCAGCGTCCCTATGTGGCTGGCTATGGGGGATGAGAGTCTCGATAGAGCCTCTGCGAGGCCGGTTGAGACCATTAAGGCTAGCTCATCAAAGGACCGACTTCTTCGCAGATTGAAATTTGCCTGAAAATATCTCTCTCCCGATCCTTCTCTGTAAGTCGATTTCATAATCCATCTTGGAATCATTGATCGATCAGGCGATCCAATGGGGTGTTGAATTAATGCAACACTCGGGACCCTCATGTCTCAAAATAAAAACATTGGCTCTCTAACCTGTTGTTTTTTTGCAGCGGTTACTTCCGCAGAATAGATCTCATTCGTGTAATTCCATCGGAGAAAGCAGGGTTTTTTGCGTCTCGAAGATTCCCTTCGACTCCTCGGCATTCGATTTGCACCAACGAACGACCAAGCGTCGCCGTTTCACTACCCTCACACTCGTTTGTCCATCTGTTCTCTTCATGATGCAGAATCCTCTGTTTAACCTGTGCTGCCTTCTTGGAGTTCTGTTTGGATGGTCGGTTTGGCATGAAAATCTGCCAGCAGTCAATTCTCGCGGGGTGATGAAGGATACATCTGGCATCCCTCGCACAAAGATGCGGTCGCAGTTTTCTGACTCGGCAACGCGCGTCGATCTTAGAGCCCCGAGGTTGCGGCGGTCAGGTCGAGTGGATCACACCGAGGTCGCGCAGGTAAGAGCAGTCGCGCCGCGCGGTTGGAGAACGTCCGCTACCGGATGGGAGCACACCTCAACTTGGCTGATTGAGCCCTTTCTTCCACGGTTTGAAGCGAACGAATCAAGGCGAGCAGGGCAGGATTCCAGTTTTATACTTCAGGGTTTGCGGAGGATTCCACCCCTGGCTTACGCTGCGATGCAGATCGCGATGATTGCTGGCGTCATCACAGTGCATCGACGCCGAGGCTAGCTTCTCACTGTGATGTTCTTTGCCTATCTCGGAGAGGTGTTGTCAGGCAAGTGACCTGCACCGAGCTATCGCGTCATGGGGTGATCCGATCGCAAGTTGTCGCGCCCCAAAGCCGATTGAGTATCTGCGATCAGCGTTTTAGAGAGTTCGAGGAGTTCGCCACCAACCTTTCAGAAAATCGAGCACGATATTCCATTAGGCTGTTTGCTCCTTGAAAACCAATCACGGTTTCATCCCAATCAAGCTGTTTGCTAAGCATGCGTCCATTATCAATGTCGAATCGGATGACTCCATTGCTGAGTTGTTGTACCACTTGAGCACGAACCGATTCTTCGTTGATCGGAGTAAGGGGTTGGCTGCGAACACGGATGAAGGCAACTCCAGTTTGGACTTTTTCAAGCGTGTAGAGTTGCCGAATCTTGATTAATTTGACTGCGCCATTCTCTGTGCGTGTCCGGATCTCGGATGGTGTTGACCATGAGTCACCTAACTTGACTGGAGTCTCAGGGAGATCAAGAGTGAGTGATCCCATCCCAAGCGTCGTTTTTGTTCCCGTGTCCGAGTCTCGTTCAAGTTCCTTGCCATTTTCCGTAGCGGTGATGGTGGAGAGGGTTTGACCAATCTGCTCAGCAATCCTTCCAAATACTTTTGGTGTCTCAGTATCCTTTTGACTGTCCCACCTCAGCTCGGCCTGCTGGCCTTGCTGTTGAGTCATCGCTACCGCATCGAGGACGTGTTGGAACTTAAACGATTCCTGATTCGACTCGAGCACATTCCAGTGACGTTGGCTCTTCGTATGAACCTGAGAGATTTCTTCTTCGCCCTGAATTCGCGTTTTGGTTTTTGCAGCGTGAGTCACTTCGTAGTGAAGTTGCTCGCCTGCAGTCACCTTATACCGGAGCAGGTAGCCTTCCGATTGATCTGCCTGCTCCGCCCAGCAATCCTCGGAAATCACGGTCATTAGAGTGAGCAGAACCAGATATGGCATCATATTCAATCGACTCATCAAGTCTCGTCCCCGTTTCGGTCAATGTGGTGAGTTTCACGACAGGAGAGATTGTCAGATCGCTTCATTTTCAGCAATAGAGATTTGCAGCTTATCCGAATCCCATCGTGCCTCAGATGTCGAGCACAACGGCGAGAGAGAGTCGATGATTGCGGTGTCTTTAGCGAGCTGACGGAACCGAGCCACCCCAGCCGAGTTTTTCGCGGAGAACGCGATAATCATCTCGGCCACGTATCGATAACATCTGAAAAGCGACGTCCGCTCTTTCTATCTTCACTAGGTCACCGGGTTTCAGTGTCCCTAATATCCGTCCATCGACAACAATACTTGTCGACTCGTTAGGTTCATTGCCCGCCAATTCCAAGCGAGGGTCGGCAGAATCTACCAGTGGTCTGTAGGTCAGTGTGTGGGGGCTGATGGGGGAAAGCACGATGGCTTGAAGATGTCTGCGAAGGATTGGCCCACCAGCGGAAAGGTTTTGCGCAGTGGATCCGACGGGTGTGGCAACAATGAGGCCGTCGCAGCGATATCGTGTTGCGAGATGACCATCTGCGAAAAGGTCGATGTCTAGGATCTGATAGGGTGGTCCTCCGAGGACTGCCGCCTCGTTCAAAGCAAGCTGTTCTGCGATCACTGACCCGTTGCGAACGAGGCTTGTTCGAAGCATCAAGTGATTGACAATTTCAAATGCGCCCTCGCCAAGCCGAGGCCAAGTATCAAGAAAGTCGTCGGGTGAAAGGTCTGCCAAGAAACCTAAGCGTCCGCAATTAATACCCAGGACGGGATTCGGGTTGCGACCCATTTGTCTGGCAGCTTGCAGGATAGAGCCATCACCTCCGAGGACGATCACGAGGTCTTGCTCCGAATTCTGAAACTCGTATTCGAATGCGAGATCTTCCGCCACGATATCCGCTTGACGAGAAATGGCAGGACGCAGTCTTTGAAGCTCTGCTCGCACCCGCTGCCTATTAGGAGCACCGAGGATCACAACTCTGGGCTTGCAAGTGGGATCATGCATCCATTTGGGTGCAGAGTTGGCTTCCATTGGATAAGTCCTCGAAGCGGAAATTGGCTCTTTGTCCGGACCTTAGGAAGTATGACTTGTTACAGATTCGCGGCAAAGTAGAGCGATGGCTCGCGGGCTGAGGCCGTGTTGGTCCAATAGCTCGTTACGATCACCGTGCTCGATGAACTCATCTGGAAGTGCAAGGTTTTTCACCGAGCGAGTATCCAGTCCCTGCTGTACTGCACTTTCTAAAAACGCTGAACCGAAACCGCCTAAACCGGTTCCCTCTTCGAGTGTGATCACAAACTGCCCCTCCTCCACCGCACTCTTTACCATCTGAGAGTCGATCGGCTTCGCGAATCGAGCGTTAATCACGGCTACATCCAAATCGCCTTCGAGAAGCTCGGCAGCTTCTAATGCATTCTCAACCATTGCGCCAAAGGCAACGATCGTTCCATCTTTCCCATCTCGTAGTTTTTCGCTCTTACCCAACTCAACTGCACTGACTTCATGATCCAGTTGAAGTGCGGATGCTTTGGGGTAGCGAATGCTGGTTGGATGATCATGTTGAATTGCAAAATCCAGCATGCTGCTCACTTCTGAAGCATAACCAGGAGCCATGCAGACCATGTTCGGGAAGACTCGCATATAGCTGATGTCAAACAGCCCATGATGAGTCGGTCCGTCAGGGCCTGTCAGTCCAGCTCGATCAAGCATGAAAACAACAGGGAGATCTTGAAGAGCTACCTCCTGAAAAATCTGAGAGAACCTTCTGTGCAGGAACGTACGGTAGATATCGACAAGCGGTCGGGAGCCCGCTTTACATTGGCCTGCGGCAAAAGCGACCGCGTGAGATTCGCAGATTCCCACATCAAAGAATTGATCCGGAAAATGTTCGCGAACGGGTTCCAGTTTATTGCCCTGGCACATCGCTGCGGTGATCACGGTGACTTTCTTGTTTGCCGCCATCTGATCACGAATGGCATCACGAGCGTGTTGGGTGAAGGGTGGGAGTCCCTCACTCTTCTTGGTGATGGGTTCACCATTGAGGTCATGAAATACAGGTGGCGTGTGGAAGTAAACGGGATCTTCCGCTGCAGGCTTATAGCCGTGGCCTTTTTCCGTGACTACATGAAGCAGAACCGGGCCCTGCATCTGATTCGTCATCGCAAGGTACTTCCGCACCAGACTAATATCATGGCCATCGATTGGCCCCACGTAACGAATGTTTAATTCTTCGAATAGCATCCCACCCAGGAAACCTGCTTTGACCGCTTCCTTCGTCTGTGCCAAGAAGCGTTCGGCGGGATCACCAAACATCGGTACGCGATCGAGGAGACGGGAGACCTCACTCTTCAGCCCAGTGTAGAACGGATTATCTCGGAGTCGATCGAGGTAGGTCGCAACGGACCCAACTCTCGGACAGATCGACATCTTGTTGTCGTTGAGAATGATCGTCAGATCATCTCGCAGCTCTCCGGCATTGTTCATTGCTTCAAAAACAATGCCGCTCGGGAACGCGCCGTCGCCGATGACGGCAACGGTTCGGCGGTCTTTTTCTCCCGCGAGTACATCGCCGCTTCGCAATCCAACTGCCGTGCTAACACTACTGCCGGCATGTCCTGTCATGAAGAGATCGTACGGGCTCTCGTTGGGATTGGGATATCCCATTAAGCCACCCTGTGTTCGAATGCCGGCGAACTCTCCGTAGCGTCCAGTGATCAGTTTGTGTGGGTAAATCTGGTGGCCAGTATCCCAGATCAAGCGGTCTTTTCTGAAGTCGTACTCGCAATGCAGGGCTAGACAGAGTTCCACTACCCCAAGATTTGAGGCAAAATGCGCCGTGCGGGTCTCCAAGAGATTACATAGAACATCTCTTATCTCGGCAGCAACTGCTTCGAGTTGGCTGGTAGAGAAGGTTTTTAGTGGCTCCGCATCCCGCAAATTGGCCAACATGGGGTGTTCACCCAAGGGATGGTGATGTTGGTCATTCGGTAATTCGGTCTTTTCGTTCAATGCTGTCGCTCCAGAACATAGTCAGCCAACCATCTTAACCGCCAATTCCGTTCTCCGAAAACGTTAATTGCTTGGTGTGCCGCTTGAATCAATTCTTCGGCTCGATTTTTGGCTCCTTCCAGCCCAAGAAGCCCGGGATAGGTCAGTTTTCCCATTTCTGCGTCTTTTCC
>JAAXIK010000175.1:0-301 GCA_012270385.1 Rubripirellula sp.
GCAAACGACAATCGAGGTTGACTTCAATCGCGACCGTTCTATTCCGGCGTTGCAGCACCACCAATTGATTGTTGAGTCCGCCAAAACGCTCGCGCCGTCTTTTCATGGTAGTGAGATTGGGCGTGCGCTGGCATTCGCAGCGGAGCAAGCAGTTGCTGCTGGTGGGGGCCAAGTCAAGCGTTCTGAGGAAGATGGCGGTTCGTCTACCAGTCGGTCCCGTCCAGATCGGCCAGTCTCATTGGGTCTCATCAGTGATCTGGAGGAGGGTGGCAATAATGATTCTTCAATGGGATCTGAAGCA
>JAAXIK010000175.1:311-3337 GCA_012270385.1 Rubripirellula sp.
GGTCGAATGCGAGTGTCTCGTTGCTCTCCGGTGATGAGGGTCAGTCGGGAACGGAAGGAGTCAGAGTGCGGGTGGATAATGAATTAACATCCGGGCAGACGGAATTTGTGGTCGGCTGGGTTGATGATGGAGGAACTCTCCTCCTGAGTCAGAATGTTCAAGTTCCACCCGGTGAAACGCGTGTCGTAAATTTGGCTCCGCCGCCTCAAGGAGTCATCGCCGTGCAGCTTCAGGGTGCTACTGACGTGTTCGACAATCTCGACTACTTCGTTAAACCTGAACCCACTGAACAGACGGTTTTTTTTGTTGGACCAGATCGCTCAGATGTGAGGGAGGATCTGTTCCATTATTTAAATATCCTGCCGCTGGGCGACCAGCAGAAGAAAATCCGCGTTCAAAGTATTTCGGAATCGGGTTTGCAGCAACTGACTTTGATCGACTGCCCCATGGTGGTGCTTGCGGAAGCGGTAGGAGCTGATTCCGTTTCTTAACTGCACGCGTACGTGAACGGCGGCGGTAGATTGCTGAACGTCCTGAATGATTCGAGCACCGTCGACGAGTTGGTGGGGAATTTGAATTCGATCGCAAACCTTGATTTAGCGGTTGGGCCATCGCCTCCGGTCGATTACTCAATGCTTTCCAAGATTGACTATTCACATCCTTTCTTTCAGACCATGTCGGATCCGCAGTACAGTGATTTTTCCAAGGTGAAATTTTGGGAGCATCAATCTCTTCGCAACCTTGAAGAGAAGGTGTCGGTGGTTGCCAGTTTCGATGACGGTGATCCAGCGATACTCGAGGCATCCATCGAAGACGGCTCGGTCGTTGTACTCGCATTTGGTTGGGAGCCTGCTCAGAGTCAATTTGCGCTCTCCACAAAGTTTCTCCCGTTGATTGATTCGATGCTTCAGCAAAAAGGGGGTAACTCCTTTCTGACTGAGTTGACCGTCGGTGATTTGTCACCCATTCCATCTGCTGAAGGTAAGCGTGCGATTTCACTTGATTGGGGAGGTGTTGAACCGACAGATTGGGACGCTTCGAATTTCGCTCAGCGTCCGGGTGTCTACTTTTTCGAGAGTGACGAAGGCGCAAAAACTATCGCAGTGAATTTGTCGGATCGGGAAAGTAGGACAGATCCAATGGATGAGGAGAATTTTGAAAGACTCGATGTAAAACTCGGTACCTTAACTGCGGACAGCGCATCGGTGACATGGGAACGGCAGATGCAGAATCAGGACCTCGAGGAGAACCAAGGACTGTGGCAATGGGCATTGGTGATCGCCTTGACTCTCATTTTTGCCGAGACCTTGTTCTCGGGTATGACGCGGAACAGTGCTGAAAACAAGTCGAGTGACGGTCTTGCTGGGCCATCCACCCAATCCACGTAGCCGCACCATGACGATGCAAGTATTCACAGACGAAAGACAGATTTCACCACGAAACCCCCAAGGTTCGCGGCAATGTTAGATCAATTAGCAGGTCAGATAAGACGCGTCGAAGATCGGTGCAAGCGACTCAGGCGATTGCAGTGGTGGTCTTTGGCTTTCATCGTATTCGGTCTCACTAGCTGGTTGATGGTAAAGCCCATCACTGAGAATCAGTTCGCATCGACCGATGGACTATTGGTTTTGGTGGGCTAGTTGGTTGCCGGGTTAGTCGTTCTCTCTTTTGTTTCCCATCAACTCAGGTTTCCCAGAAGACGTTTAGCCACACGGTTGGAAAAGCAGTTTCCGGTGCTGGAACAACGGTTGCTAACTGCTATCGAAATTCAGGAAAAGGGTGGGGAGTTAGGATACCTCGAGTCAGAAGTTGTACGTGAGGCACTCGAGCATTCGAATCAGAATGACTGGTCGCTTGTGGTTTCAAGGCGAAGCATGTTGTTTGTCCGTACTTTTTGTGTTCTCGCGTTTTTGTTTTGCGCTGGCTCGTTTTCGAATACCTACTACTCGGTCAGTACTCAGCAGGAGCAACCGGAGAAGTCTCTGGCGGTTGGGTCAGGATTGAGTATCGTCGTGGCACCCGGAAAGGTAAATGACCAAGAGGGTCCCTCCTTCGGCATCCCCGCGCGATACGATAGCCAAGCACCCAGCGAAGCCACTCTTCAAATCATGGACGCCTCGGGGAATTCGCGATCACTCGTCATGAAACGGAATCTGAGTGACCCCGTCCTTGGTGTGCTTGTGTCCGATATCAAAGAAGCGTTTGAGTACAAGGTGATCGATGGCACCGCGGAAAGCGATCTCTTTCAGGCGTCGGTTTATCAGCACCCTGAACTTGTGCGAAGTGATGCGGAGATCACTTATCCCGAGTACACGCAATTCGAAAACAAAACCATCGAAAATACAGTGCGAGTCTCGGCGGTGCAGGGCTCAAAGGTGACGTGGCGTTGCCTGCTAAATAAGCCTGTTAAGCAAGCGAGTTTAGTTGAGGAGGTCTCTAGCGAGGCGCTTCTTCTTAATCCGAACGAGATCCATCCCGAGTTGTATTCGGTCGAACTGCAGATGGATCAAACCAAGAAGTATTCCCTGGTTTTGGTTGATCAGGACGGGCGTGAGAACAAGTTTCCGCCTGAGTTGACGATGAGAATGATCAGTAACGAACCGGTCCAGCTGCAGCCCACTCTGGCTGGGGATTCATGTGTGTCACCCCTTGAAGAATTCACGGTTGCCGCGGAAATGAACGCGGATTTCGGTATCCTTCAATTCGGACTCGCCTACACCTTCGCTGACGCGATGGAGAAGGATGTGATCCTTGGCGAGGCGGTACCAAGGGGAGAGAAAAGAGAAGCGGATCATATGATTTCCTTTGAAGCCCTCTCGGCGGTTCCCGATGATTTATTGACCTATTATTTTTGGGCGGAAGACTACGCCCCTGACGCTACGGTACGTAGAACTCAGAGTGACCTATTTTTTGCAGAGCGTCGACCGTTCGATGTAATTTTCAGGGCGCGATCGCCACAGCAATCCGCCTCAGAATCTCAGCAATCACAGCAGAGCCAGAATGGTCAGCAGGCTGAGGAGCTGGCC
>JAAXIK010000137.1 GCA_012270385.1 Rubripirellula sp.
CACCCCTTCTGGCCATGTCGTAGAGATGTCGTGCAAGTTCACTGGCCAGGGCTTTACTTGGTGAGGCTTGTGCAGTCCCTACCAGAACACTGCCTGCTGAGAGCTTTTGCAGACCTTCGACCATTGGGTGGCTGCGATTGATCAGCAGAACGTGATGGTCGGGAAGTCCAGGTAACCGCTGATCCATTAAGGCGCCGAGGTCGTTCATCCGGCGCATCTGGTCGGGAAGAAGAATCATCGCGGCTGGGGCCTGCTCACCACCCTTCAGAGCCTGAACCTGAACGGTGACCTTGTCGTTATCCAGGGCCTCCTTGATCAGCGATCGAATCGCTTCGCTCTGGGTTTCACCGTCTTGATCACTGATTTCAGGTTGTTCATCTTTCAGGCTTTCATCCAGCTCAGCATCCACGCGCTGGAACTGGTATTGATCATTGTTCGACTCCAGCCAAGGAATGAATTGGCTGTCGATCACGGTTTCTGCAAACAGGATTTCTGCGCCCTGGCTTTTCCACAGGGATAAGGCACCTGCCTGCGCCATTTCATCGGTGCAGTAAAGAATCCTCTTCGATTGCGGGTCGGCCTGTCGCGACTGATAGGAGGCAATCGTTGTGTAAGACCGCTCGTCAGCGCTGATGGGACCATCTTCACCATCCACTGGATCAGCGGTTGTGGCGAACAGAATCAATTCCGAGACCTGCTCTGCGAATTTCTCGTCTTCCATCGCGCCGATCTTCACGAACGGTGCCAGGGCTTCCCAAGCCTTTGCGTAGTTCTCCGGCTCATCACGTTTGAGGCTCTTCAAGCGATCAGCAACTTTCTTGGCGACAAAGTTGCCGATGGAGCGCACTTTGCGATCAGTCTGAAGCGCGCTTCTGCTCACATTCAAAGGAATGTCAGGTGAATCGATCACTCCTCGCAAAGGCAGCAGGTAGCGGGGAACGATTTCTTTGATTGAGTCACTGACATACACCTGATTGCAGTACAGCTTGATTTCACCTTTTTCCCAGTCTGCTCGTCCTGTCTGCTTGGGGAAAAACAAGATTCCCTGAAGGCTGTAAGGGTAGTCAGTGTTGAGGTGAACCCAAAGCAATGGATCACCTTGAAATGGATAGAGATAGCGGTAGAGATCAATATAATCCTGATCTTCTAACTCCCGAGGACTTTTGCGCCATGGAGCATTCATTTTGTTGATTGTTTCACCCTCTAATTGAACCGGTACTGCCATAAAGTCGCAGTAAGTGTTAATCAGAGTCTTGATTCGTTGCGGTTCAAGATATTCAAGCTCGTCATCTAAAAGATGAAGAATGATATCCCTGCCTGGATGCTCGCTCTGCCCTTCTTTTACTAAATAGATTGGTGAACCATCGCAGCTCCAATCCACAGCAACACTGCCAGGACGTGCCGACAAGGATTTAATTTCAACTCGTTCAGCAACCATGAAACTCGAGTAAAATCCAAGCCCGAAATGGCCGATGATCGCCTCGCTGTCCTGCTTGTATTTTTCAAGAAAGTCTTCTGCGCTTGAAAAAGCAACCTGGTTGATATAGCGCTTAACTTCATCGGCCGTCATGCCAATGCCGTTGTCACTAATCGTTAATGTCTTATGTGCTCGATCAACTTTTATTTGTATCGCGCCATCGTCACCTTCCGCGCAATCACCTGACATTGATGCCATCCGCCGTTTGCTGATCGCATCAACTCCATTGCTGACAAGTTCTCTTAAAAAAACCTCATGACCGGAGTAAACAGCTTTCTTGATAATTGGAAAAATATTTTCGGTATGAATCTGAATTTGACCGTTTTCTTCTAGAATTGCCATTGCAAGACTTAAAAACTTACTCGATCGATAGAGTAACTGCTAACCAAGTCTTTGAAGGGTGGGTTTTCCGAACCAGCAGGGTGCGGCTTGGCTCGGAACACCACCTCTACTTATTTCTTTGGATGTCTGGTCTTTCTTCGGCCAAAATTGCTCCATCAACAGGACAAACTTGTAGACAAATTCCACAATCGATGCAGGTATCAAAATCGATCCAGTAGAAATCTGTTCCCTTTTTGTTTTTGCCTTTGCCGGGTTGAATGCAGGCGACTGGGCATGCGTCAACACAATCGGCGATCCCTTCACAGATGTCAGTGACGATGGTGTGTGCCATGACCTTCTACTGATGAATTCAAATCTTAGTCGCCAAGCCAATCGAGCGTGTCGCATCCAAATAGGATCCTGCGCTGCTCTGCTTCAGCTCTGTTCTTGGATGGTTGATGGTCAACCTGGCAGCTCGTTCCTTTTCGATGATATTCGGCCTGAATCTTGAGAGCCTGCTCCATCGTTCTGTTCTGTGAAAAACAGAGAAGAATTCGATCAGACTGTTCCGTATTGACTGCAAATGCACCGGGTAGGTCTCTGAGATCATCAACACAAAAACTGAAGCCAAGGCCTGTTGCATCCAGCCCTTTGGCCCCTAAACGTTGGACAACTGTGTCGTATCGACCACCACGAGCAACGACAACTGGAGAGGACAAACCTTGACAGACCAACTGGAAAACAAGGCCGTCGTATAACTGAAACACTGGTTGAAACGTTGGATCCAGTTGCAGAACCACTCCGGTTTCTTCGGCCAGTGGAGTGAGGTGGGCAATCAGCCTGTCGAGCTGCTTGACCACGTGACCGTCTGGGTAAGCCTTTTGGAGGTCTCTGATGACATCTTGTGGTGCCCCACGTCTGTCGAGCCATGTCAGCAGGTGTGCATGTTCGGGTTGGCTGCTGAGCATGTCCTGGAGTTCGAGTCGATCCAGCCGAGTCAGACAGCTTCGGTACGCCTGTTGCTGATCAGGAGCAATGGCTTGCAAAAGCATCTGCATCAACCCCGTATGCCCGATCAACAGTCTTGGAGGCTGGCTGAGCGGAAGTTGCAGTTCCTTCAGGGATGCCATCAAAAGGGTCAGAAGCTCCAGCTCTGCCTCTTCGCCACTCGCTCCGAACATCTCCACGCCGCAGTGGAGGTTCTCCTCGATACAGAGTCCCCCCTCGTCAGCTTGTCGTCCCTCAAACACAGTGCCATGACTCCAGAGCCGCAATGGTCGCTGTCGATCCTGGAATCGCGTGCAAGCCGCCCTGGCAACGGAGGCTGTCATTTCCGGCCTCAATCCCAACGGCTCATCGGCAACAAGTCGAATGATGTCCCGACTGTCGATGGCCCCGCCCGCTTTGAGGGTATCCATCCGCTCCACTCTCGGTGGAGAGACTTCCTCGTACCCCCATAGTCTGAACACCCCTGCCAGCCTTTCACGCAGTTCATGATTGCGCTGAACCTGCTGTGGG
>JAAXIK010000195.1 GCA_012270385.1 Rubripirellula sp.
CTATTTTGCGGCGAGCTGTGGCAAGTGCCATCGCTTTGCAGGACTCGGAGGCAACGTCGGCCCGGACCTGACCAGTATCAAGAACAAGTTTGATGTGAATTACGTGATTGAGCACATCATCGATCCAAGCAAAATCATTTCTGATCAATATCAGTCGTCGGTTGTGCTCACCGCGGACGGTCGCTCCCTCACCGGGTTAATGTCCGAGGCCGACGGAAAAGTGGTCGTTTACCCAGCGGATGTCAACGCGGATCCAATTTACCTTGCAGCCGATGACGTTGAGGCGGTGAAGCCATCGCCAATTTCTCAGATGCCAAAAGGATTGATCGATGGTCTCAATGGGGAGGAACTACGTGATCTACTTGCTTATTTGATGAGTGGCGGTGACCCAAAAGATAAGCGAGCTTACGGCCGCTAACCGATCACCTCACTCCTCATTGGCTCCGGTCGGTTTATCCTGAAAAGAAACCGATCGGAGACATTCGCTATTGAGATTTGATGCTCCCTGGATGGAACCCAAGATGCTTAGAAACCTCGCACCCTATTTGTTGACAAGCCTCTTCATTTGTCTCCACGGGAACAGCGTCGTGCTGGCACAGAAAAAGATGGTGAAAGCGTTCATTCTTGCTGGCCAGTCCAATATGCAGGGTCACGGTGTTGTTCCGATGGATTCTCAACGCAATGAAGGAAAGGGCACGCTCGAATACTGCGCAAAGCAGAAACCGAATTCCAGCATCGGACAATGGCTTCGCTCCGATGGAACATGGAAGGTGCGAGAAGACGTCTGGATTAAGTACTTAGATCGGCATGGCATTCTAGCTCCATCTTTCGGTGTCAAGGAGGATAGTATTGGTCCCGAACTAGGATTTGGAACGGTCACCGGAGACGAGTTTGATGAACCCGTACTCCTGATCAAAATCGCGTGGGGTGGCAAAAGCCTCGGTGTTGATTTTCGACCACCCTCCGCCCCAGGCAATGAGACGGGTGAATACTACCTCGCCTTGCTGGAAGAAATTGAGACCGTGATGAACAATTTTGAGAACATCTTCCCAGCACTCGAGAATCAGTCGCTTGAAGTGGTTGGTTTTGGATGGCACCAGGGCTGGAACGATCGGGTCAATCAAGCTCTGAACGACTCTTATCAACAAAATATGACGCACTTCATTCGCGACCTCAGGAAAGCACTGGATAAACCCCAGCTCCCCGTTGTCATCGCCGAGACGGGCATGAGCGGATTCGAAGAGAAGCATCCGCGTGCAGTATCGCTGATGGCCGCGCAGGCAGCGGTGGCAGAGCAACCTGAATTCGGCGGCAACGTTGCTTTCGTGGGGACCAAAGCCTTCTATCGCCCCGCGGAAGAAAGCCCCTCGGGTCAGGCATATCATTGGAACACTAATGCGGAAACCTACTATCTGATCGGCGAGGGAATGGGTACAGCCATGCTCCACCTCATGGGAAAACCTTGAGTCCCGAACTGAATACTCGCCCGATTAGGCTCAGAGGCCAGTATCTTGAGTAAAACGATTTATGCAATCGGGACGCTTGACAGCAAGGGTTCAGAAATGAACTGGCTGTGTCAGCGATTGAAAGAACAGAGTCAACATGTGGTGATGGTTGATGTTGGCACTCTTTCATCACCGGTCACAGAACCGGATATCACCCGCGAACAGGTTCTCGGTAGGGTCGATTTGCCCAAGAGTGGTCACCGAGGAGACAACATTCGAGTAATGGGAGAGGCTCTTCGCAGTTTTCTTCTGCGAGAAGTTGAGGCAGAAAGAGTTGGTGGAGTGATCGGGATTGGCGGAAGTGGTGGTACTTCGCTCATCACGACAGCGATGCGTTCATTACCCATCGGTCTTCCCAAGCTGATGGTTTCGACGGTTGCAAGTGGCAACACGGCTCCCTACATCGACTGCTCAGACATCACGATGATGTATTCAGTTGTAGATGTTGCAGGTCTCAATGTCGTATCCAAAGCAATTCTTTCCAATGCTGCAAATGCCATCTCAGGAATGGTTGCGCACCATCACGCCATCCATGCTTCAAAAGCCACTCTCGGCATGACCATGTTTGGTGTCACCACACCCTGCGTGACACAGGTGAGAGAAGCTCTGGAGAAAGATGACTACGACTGCCTCGTCTTTCATGCAACAGGGACCGGCGGCCGCGCGATGGAACGTCTGGTGGCATCCGACTTGATCCAAGGAGTGATCGATATTACCGCTACGGAAGTTGCGGATGAGATCGCTGGTGGTATCTTTCCAGCGGGCAAAGAACGCTATGACATACTACTAGAAAAAGAAGTTCCTCTTGTGCTCAGCCTCGGAGCGATAGACATGGTGAACTTTGGCAATATCAAATCGGTTCCTGAGTCCTACCAAAACAGGAATCTGCATGTCCATAATCCCCAAGTCACCTTGATGAGAACCAACGTTGACGAGAATATAAAAATAGCGAAGTGGATTGCGAAGAAACTGAATCAGAGCCGATCCCCTTGGACACTGTTATTTCCAGAAAAGGGAGTATCTTCCCTCTCCGTGAAGGGCCAACCCTTCCATGACCCTGAAGCAGATCAAGCATGTATGGATACACTGGAAGCGGAACTAGAGATCAACTCAGATCGAAAAATAATTAAGGTACAAGATGAAATCAATTCATCTGACTTCGCATCACAAGTGGTTACAGAATTGAAGTCACTCGTTTCAAAATCAGGTGGATTGGCAAGGTAACTGCAGCTTGATGGATCACTCAGGAAGGCATGCTTAATACACGAAGTGAGATTCTCAAACGATTCCGCGATAAGATCGCAGCTGGCCTACCCATTATTGGTGGTGGCGCCGGAACAGGAATCAGCGCGAAGTGTGAAGAGGCGGGTGAGATTGATCTGATCGTGATTTACAACTCTGGCCGTTTTCGAATGGCAGGACGTGGCTCACTCTCCGGCTTGATGCCTTACGGTAACGCCAACGAAATCGTGAAGGAAATGGCGAGTGAAGTTCTGACCGCGGTCAAGCACACGCCGGTTCTGGCAGGAGTCTGCGCAACCGACCCTTTCATGATTCGTGATCACCTGCTGCAAGAACTGAAAGAACTCGGGTTCGCGGGAATTCAAAACTTCCCAACGGTGGGTCTTATTGATGGCAGGTTTCGGGAAAACTTGGAAGAAACGGGGATGGGATTTGACAAAGAGATCGATTGCATCGCTGCCGCTCGCGACATGGACCTTTTAACAACCCCCTATGCTTTTGATCCCGAGCAGTCAAGAAAACTGACTGAAGCAGGCGGTGTCATCATCGTCGCGCACATGGGAC
>JAAXIK010000202.1 GCA_012270385.1 Rubripirellula sp.
TCCTTCCGGGAAAACAACCTCGCGATCTGAGAGCCAACGAAGGTTGGGGCGTTCGAGTAAATCCAAGGGATACTCTTCGAAATTCCCGTAAGGCTTCTGGCCCACGGAGATCAAGGGAATGCATAGAGCCAGACAAGCCGCTGTGAGTAGTCGTTTCATGTAAGGATGGGGTATCGTAAGGATGTGCATCAGATGGCTCGATTTAGACGCCAAACTTGGAAACTCAGGACGATAAACATCACCGTGGAGATTACCCCAGAGATCCACCAAGCAGCGGGCAACAATTGATAATCTTCAAAACCAGATGCTCCGATCACGTTCAAAGCAGCACCAACCGGTGTCAGCAATAAGGCTGTCTCCACGCTGCTGTGTCCGAAGGGCGCCTCTCGGGCTAACCAAACTAACATTGGACTGAGAAACCAAATGATTACTGTCACGTAAGTGGCGGAGGTGGAGACTGCGGTGTATCGAAATAGACTTCCAACCGCTGAACTGATGGCGAGGGCCTGGACCGTTATCCAAAATAGACACCACAGGACCAACTGTATCTGTGGCCCCAGATCAGGCTTAATCAGAATCGTCATCAGATAACCAGGTAGCGTGGCCATCAAGACCATCAAGAGTGTCCAGACCACACTCAGGATTTTACCCATCACCACGCGAAAAGTACTCAAGGGAGTCATTCGTAGAATCTCCCAACCCCCACTATCACGTTCCCCGCTAATTAATCCTGACGCTAGGCTAGGTGTAAGCACAACAACGAGAACCACCTGCATCAGAACCAGGATGGGACCAATCGTGCCGACACCCCAAGACTCCGCGCTGGTGGTGGCGAGGAAAGTAAGCAGCATCGAAATAATGGCACAGGATGCAATCAACCTGAGGAGCCATTGGCTGCGACCGAAACGCCTACACCGAAATTCTTTGACCATGACTGGGTTGAGAAACCAGGGAATTCCGGTTTTTCTTCTCTGCGGATCAACGATGTAAAGTAAACGCCGCAATAAGCGTGTCTTAAGTTCCCGATCATTCGTGATGGCTCCCTTGCTGCGGGAACGATCAAAAATTCGATAGTTCAATCGATTCAGGGTTAATGCCGCGAAAACGCCGCTGGATAAAAGGGTCATCCACATAAATCGAGTCAAGGTAGACGCCTTTTGAAGCCCCGAAGCACCCACACCGCCATCCCCTAAAATCTCCATGATTGCGGGCAGAGGTGAGATGCAGCGAAGCCACTCTGCTGCGGAGAGCAGGTAACTCGGAAATAAGGATGTGCCTCGGAGAAAGGCTGAAGGAAGTAAAGTGACTAATAACAGACAGAAAACGACGGTGTAGGTGATCCGAACACCCGCATCGCTCGTCTGGACGTGACTACTGATCAACATGGCAAGTGTGCTGTATTGCAGAATCATGAAAACTAGCACGAGATACAGCAGACCGAGTTGATTGGTGAGTGACACACCGCCCATCGCATAACACGCAGCGGACCCCGGAAGACTGCAGAGCAGCACCATGAGACTGAAGAGAAGAACTCCAGAAATCTTGCCGACATAGATCGCCGCGCCGCTTAAGGGCGAGTTCAGCAGGAGCGCTAGTGTTTTATTATTCTTTTCGTTGACGATGGATGTAGCTGGAAAAGCGGGTACAAGAAAGATTACACCCGCGAGTAGACCGTATCCAAAGACGCGGAATACTTCGATGGATTTACCACTGCTCACCGACGAACTGTCGATCGGCCACTGTAAAATCACTGTTAGTGAAAACAGGATCGTCAGCGCCATAAGCATCGCGAAAGTCTTTGGTGACCGTAGGATCCCAATGAACTCTCGTCGGATGACGGGATTCATACTTCTTCTCCTGTCGATACGGGTGAAGAAGCCCTGGTTGCTCCCCCCAGTGGCTGACTACCTTCATTCGCAACGTAGAGGAACGCATCCTCTAGATCGGTAGATACCTCCCGGAATTGTAGGATGGTCTCGCCCGATTGGACGAGTTCTCCGAGCAGAGGTGCGAGCTGTTGATCCGTTAGGGCGGTGGAAAACCGGACCATCCGTTCGGCCACGGCCGGCACTACACTCTCGCCGCCGGAACCCTCTCCCGATTGCGGGTCTGTTTGTTTTGCCCACCAAGCCTGAACTTGTCGTCAAACAGGCTCGACCTCCTCTTCTTTTAAGAGCATGATTTCAAAGGTTCTCTTCTGCTGAATCTCACGCATGATGGTGTCAACAGTTCCCGCCGCTCGCAGCTTCCCTTTGGTAATCATTGCTACCACGTCACAGATCCGGGCTAGCTCGGGCAGAATATGACTGGTGACGATCAGTGTTTTCCCAAGGTCGGATAACTTGAGTAGCATCGTCCTCATGTCGATTCTCGCCTGTGGATCCAAGCCATTTGCAGGCTCGTCGAGAATCAGAACCTCAGGATCATGCATCATGGTTCTCGCCAGAGCCACCCTTTGTTGCATCCCCCGACTTAACGCATCAACGAAAAGGTCTTTCATGTGGGTAGCGCCAGCGATGTCCAGTACTTCGTCTATCCTTTTGAGGCGCTGGCGGCGTGGGATCGCATAGGCTGCACCAAAAAAGTCGAGGTACTCACTGACTCGCATGTTGTCATATTTGCCAAAGTCATCCGGCATATAACCTACAAGCCGTTTGATTTTTTTTGTCTCCGTCAGGCAATCCGCTCCCGCAATGGTCGCCGAGCCACTCGTCGCTTTGAGAAGCCCCACCAAAATCCGGATGGTCGTTGTCTTCCCCGCTCCGTTGGGTCCGATGAAACCAAGAATTTGGCCACGCTCGACTTCGAGAGATAGCGAGTCGAGTGCAACAAATTCACCGTAACGTTTAGTCAGATTTGAGATGGAGATCGCGGGTTCTTGGCTTGTCATTCAGATTTTACCTTGGTGCCAATCGATGCAGTGCGGCTATCAGTGTGTTGGAAGAGGATAAGTCTGGGAGTTTTTGAGGTCGTCGCCACCTTTTGGGTAGGACATTCAGCTTAGCGTTTCTAAGGGACTACCCCGGTGGTTGTGACCTGAAGGTATTTCACACTCCAGGTCACTGCGGTGTCCTTTGTCATTTTTTCATTGATGTCCGGCGCTGCCGCGCTGGAGGTATCGATGTTACCTGAGTCTGGGGATGATTGTTCAAGACCACCCGTGGAGACAGCTCTTTCTTGTTCGGTCTCACTGACTTCCAGAGTAAGACGGAATCCTGATTTTGAGTCGAGCTCTAAGAGTTCCATGTCGTCTATACTGAACGTGTTCAAACCCTGTGGGTTCTCCAGCTCGTGAACCTATTCATGCT
>JAAXIK010000110.1 GCA_012270385.1 Rubripirellula sp.
CACCGGAGTCTGTGCTAACACGCTCACGCTTCGTTTACCCACCCGAAGCAGATACTCTGGGGGCGTTCCCGCAAGTTCCCTGGCATTCTCCTCACTGACATAACCGGCGGCAACTGGGCCGTAGACCGCGGCTGTTTGATAACTATTATTCGGTCGTGGGTAATGATAGGTGCCGCGACGAAAAACCGGCACGATCTCGTCACTGAATCCATAAGCAAGAGGGTGAGTCGAATCCACTTTTGCCTCGAACATCGCACCCGCAATCGCTTTCAAGGCGGTGTCGTTTCGAGCGTCGCCATAACGTCGCTCCGGAAATTCAACATTCACGGCTTTCTCGTGTTCGGATTCCTCATGTGCTTCGTGCTCCGCTCCATCCTCTTCCCTCGGATTCAATGCAAGCACTTCATTGTCTACGAGCCAAGACAGGGAATCACAAATCGCGATGATGACGCCACCGTCCTCGAGGTAGTCGGCCAAATGCTCCGCCTGCTTCTTTCCCCAAAGATCATAGCCACCGTCAGGTAGAATCAGCACCGAGTAGGTATCCAAGTCGGTTTGATGGAGGTGAATGGTATTGATGAGCGTTGTGGGTTGGCTCAGTCGAACATCCAAGTGATGCCACAGCGATCCTGCGGTGTACGCATTGGTTCCTGCACCGACCAATAAAGCGGGCTTGGCGAGAGCAAGGTTCAAGTTGGTGTCACTACCCAAATCCGGTCCTTCCACCGTGCGACTGCTTGTGAGTGGCAAGACCGAGACTTGCATCGTGGAGAGACACTGCTGCAAAGACTTTTGGATAGCGGGCCACACGTCACGATTCACTTGTCGTAAAACGAGCAGCGTTCCACGTGGGCATTCCACCGTCTCACCAGCTGAATTCACCGTAACGGGTTGAGTGATGACTCGAAGCTTGGCCTCCTCCTTTTGTAACGCTGCGATGACTTGAGGGAAGTGCAGGGAGGTGGGAGTCACGGCGTACCCGAGTTCTTGCTGAGTCAAAGAGAGGTTTTGCTTGCGGCTTTTTAGCGTGCCACTGTTCGTAGACTGATCGATTTCTTGTCTCGTTTTTGAGTCAATCTCCTCCACCTTGAGATCCAAAGCAGAGGGAAGATGCCAGGTCGACACATCGTAGAAGACATTCTCCTTGAATCTTTTTGCATCAGACATCCACGACCGGATCAGAGTGTACTGCGGCTGATCGCTGGGAATGAGTAAAGATTCAGAGGATGCCCCATTGGCTGAAATGGAAGCTGGGCTCGCAGAGGTTCGCTGAGTCTTGATATCGTGCAATTCGAGAAGCTCTTTCGCCACGTGGATTCGGGAAGTCTCCCCGGTAAGAAGATAAGACTTAGCTTCTTCTCCCTTCTCCAACGCCGCCGAAAAGAAATCACATTGGAACTGCAGTAATGCGTTGGAATACCTCGCCAGGGCGTCAATACTCGAGAGACTGGTGCGAACCTGATTCGCAACGCTATCCGCAAAGGTACGCTCAGTACGCTCTGTCTTGATCGAGATCCCGCGACTACTGCCCTGTTCAAACAGAATACCCACTGCGCCATTCACATCCGGGTAGGTACTTCCCTTACCAATATAAAAGACATCATATAGTTATTCCGTGAAAAACAGCTCGCGAGCAGAATACAGTTTCTACGCATGCTTACCGGCTAACTGTTCCGTCAGCTCCACATTCTTCGCCGGGGTCAACGGATTGGTCCGAGCGGGTATACCGGGTTGAAAAAAGTAGCTACTCGAACTGCCCATCTCATGAAAATCCAAAACCACATTCGGTTTCCACTCATGAAATAATTGAATTCGGCCTCGAGATTCTGGATGGACTACAGGTAACCAATCACGATTGAGATCAAACCAGTAATAGTTGGTGCGTCCGCCCGGCCAGTCCTGCCGGTGTTCACGGTCAGCTGGGTCTTGGCTTCCGAGGCGACCACGATTTTCATTTGCCCAGTGAGCGAAGCGACTGCCACCATCAGGATTGAGTGAAGGATCCAAAAGTAACACCGAATCATTGAGTGCTTTGACCACGCTGTCAGCTTGCGATGAAGCTAAGTGATACCCCAGCAGTGGTGAGGCGTTCATCGCACTCGCCTCGTCTCCATGCACTCCATAGCCAAGATACATCACCGTTCGATCCTCTCGGCGAGGTGTCTTCATCTTTCCGCTTGCCAGTTCCCGATGAGTCTCCTTGATTTTAGCTATGTGCTTTTGATTATCTGGAGAGGTAATCACCAGCACAAAGAGCTGGCGTCCTCCGTGAGAGGTGGCGTAGGGTGTGAAGGAAACTCGATCGGACTGTTCGGCGAGCAACTCCATGTACCCATGGATTTGGTCATGCCTCAGATGCCGGCTGCCAATCTTGAAACCCAGAAAATCACTCGGGGTCGTGATCGAGGATTTTCGCTTCTGTCGCGGCAAGACCGAAGCCGGGTCGGTTGCCTCTGCAGCCACGGAATGACTCATCCACAGACCACTGACCACGAACAGACAGATCTTGCAAACTGCTAAATTGAACGACTTCGGCCATACTTGCATCATCTTCAACCCATCGAAAATACGGAATCTAGCATCAGCAAACTTACTTCCTGATGCACTGCATACAGTTTAGTTCCCACGATGGGGGCGTACACGCAATATTCGGATACGATTTCGGATCTCAATTCCAACCGTTGAAATATCTAGGATCCAAGGGACCTCGCGGTGGAACACCCAAATCTCAGCCTTGCGCCGACGATGGATCGCAAGACTCCCACTGCTAATGCGTGCACCTGCTGGGGGAAAATCGGCGTTGGAAATCTCGTAAAATACATCGAAGTTTCTCGGCGGATTGAGTCTCTACGAACAAACACATCTCCAAACCCGACAGCACACTCACAGCCCCATCAGCTCAACTGGACGAAAAAGATGTCACGCCTCCTGCGTCAGCTCTGCTTGATCAACCCTTTCAAGGGCGATGTTCCCGTTTCACGAGTTTGGATCACGAGACCTAGCAGTCGGGGGAGCACGCTACCGGTGACAACCGCCAAGCACTATCGCCACCCGCTCGAGATCCTGGCGCCGGTCTTCGCCAAAGAATATCGACAAAAAGGTTACGCAAGGCACAATCGCTACGTCGAGATCCCTGGCTTTGATCCCGTTCTTGTGACCAGGGATCCGCGTGTCATTCGAGCCATACTGACCTCCACCGGAGTTGGCGAGGGTCGCGTGGATCGAGACACGATGCCATCCGAGGGAATCGCAAGGGCTACGGGTCCCGACACTTTACTCTTCGCGAACGGGCAAC
>JAAXIK010000238.1 GCA_012270385.1 Rubripirellula sp.
CCCAAGTGATCAATCTGCGTTTGCAACGCCGTGATGCCTGCCAGGAACGCCTGGAATGCACGGCAATCCTGGGATCATAGAAGCAGAATCTCAACCCATCATTACTAGCAACAAAAGCGAAAGCGGATAAGAACTCAGTTTCAAATACCACCAAGAAGAGCTCAAGGCGCTCGATGAAAATGCATCTCCCTAGTTGTTGAACAATCCAAAGAATGCGATCCAGGCCCTCAGTCCCACGTCAACAACTGAATGCATATTGGAAGCAGTGACAAGAAACCACATCGCTGATCGACAGAATTCACTCCAGCACCTTCCATCACCACCCACCAAGAAGTATTTCTTCTATAAATAGTTCAACCAAGAAACTCACTACAGGCAAAACTATATAGAGCAAGGACAACCGAAATTCGAGTTAAAACAATGGCAATCGGGGCATACTGACCAGTACAAATGGAATCACCCTCTTATTCCCAAGTTGATGTCAAGGGAGGGAGAAAGACAGCTGGCTAAGGAAAGGCAGAGTGAATTCAATGCTGAGGCTTAACAACAAACAGCGTGACGCAATTGAATCAGGAGCTATTGATCAGTACTGAGATTGGGGTGAAATCTCAGGCCAAGCTGAGCATTACATTAAGCAATTTTTATTTGTATCATTTCAATAATTTTCCTGCGCATGATCGCCCCACTACGCTAAAAAAAGTCATACGAAATAAATTCTAGTGGCAGCACTCAATTCCAGCAGGCGCAACTTTCTTAAGGGAGCTGCAACGAGTGCCTCGGCATTGGCCATTGGATCGAGTTTTTTTAAATCTTCTTCACTTGCAGCACAGAGCGCAGTAGATTCTAATCGCAAACAGATATCGGTTGATCATGAGTGGGGAACACTGAAGGAAGTTGTCGTTGGATTTACAAACATTCGAGTACCAAGCGAAATACCACGCTCAAGCAAAAACTATTTGCCACAATCCTCCATCGACTTTATCGAGAGAAACAAAGGTCAATGGTTAATCGATTGTGATCCCGAATTGAACCAGCAGTCGATTGATCAAATGAAAACAATCATTAACATACTAGAAGATCGCGGAGTTATTGTTCATCAGGTTGAACAGCTTTCTCCCGCCGAAGTAGAATATTTAGAGATAGAAAGTGATGCTGTGATGCAGACTTTCCCGCGCGATCCGATTCTTGTCATTGGCAACAAAGTCATTGAAACATCAATGCTCGAGCCTTATCGCCGTAAGGAGCGATTTGCGATCCGGAGAACCATTGAGGATCGATTACTAAACAGCGGATCTTATCCCGTATCGATGCCACAAGCTGATCCTTATCGCGGAAAGTCAGCTGACGACTACGGGCCAGGACCATACCTTGAAGGAGGCGAAGTAATGTTAATCGGAAAAGATATTTATGTAGGCCAAACAGGCAACGCTTCAAACCTTGCTGGTATACGTTGGCTAAGCGATTACTTGGGTCAAGATTACCAAGTTCATCAAGTGCCGCTCAGTCGTCGATTCCTTCATCTTGATTGTGTACTGGCTCTACCGCGACCAGGTGTAGCCATTGTGTGCCAAGAAGCATTTACTCAGGGTCTTCCGAAGTTCCTTAACGGCTGGAAACTCATTAATGTCTCAGCGGATGATGCTGAAAAGAAGATGGGATGCAATGGTCTTGTGCTTAGCAAGGACACCATTCTTATCGGCGACAACCTGCCCTCACTAAAAAAAGATCTAGAAAACGAAGGCCTTGAGGTCGTCACGAAACCGATTGATGCGCTGACCTGGCAGGGAGGAGGTTTTCGTTGTTGGCATCATCCGCTCGTCAGATTGGGATAGCTTCTTAGCCACTGATTAGTGACTATTCTTTCTTAAACGAAAGCCATAGCATGACCTAACATTATCATCTTTTTTGAAACTCAATCAACGGGTTGAACAACTCACCGTCACGCCGTCTTCTAGTGGTGCATTCTCAATCGATTGTTGACATTGAAAGGTGGGCTGAACAGTCGCTCTGGGTTGAGATGATCCAGACCTAGACCAAACTCACCTTGCTGAGCAATCCGAATACCCGCCTGAACCATAGGAGCAACTACATTCATTTCATAACAACGCATCAACAACCGTCGCCTGGATGAACTGGCACGAATGAGAAGTCATCTCTAGGTCTGTACTAATAAATGCTATCCAGTGACGCCTCATGTGGTGCAACAAAGCCTCCATTGTAGAAGTCTTTATTCATGAAAATTTAGCATATTGACTCATAAGAAAAATCGTGACCAGAGAGGTTCTTACACAGATGCGAATGTCAATCTGCCCCTTATCAGACAGATCGAAAAAACATCATGGACTTGATCAGTGTTCAGCCTAATTGCACATCGTTCAAGGAAAATACAGGAAACATTTCCTCAGACATTGTCCAACAACAGAGAACTATTGGCAGCAACCACCGCGCTCACCATTCATACCGTGATATTGCAGAAGGGTGATTAATATCGTTGGAAAGCCTCTGAACCCAGAAAAGACAGGACACTGAGCACTTCTGGGGAGAAGTCTTGATATCTATCCCACATTTAGCGAGGAGCAAAGGCTTCGCCCTCCCCGAATCTGGGACTTCAACTCAGCATCATTGCAAATCACAGGTGTCCACCCAAGAAAGACCACCGATCCTCGGTCTGAAGCTTGCTCATGACGGAGTCAGCACGGTCACATCCACGGGTTGATTCAAAGGCATCACTTTGATCGTTCCACCATCGAGGGGAAGCTGATCAAAATTCAGACTACGCAAGCCAGGATTGTCATAAGTCTGGATGTAATACACCAGGTTTTTTTGATCAGCAGGCACGGACCATTCCGTGATCTCATAAGTCGTTTTGGATCCGGCACCACCGAAGGATCCGCCTGGTGGAAGCAGGATGCTCCCCGGTGGCAGGTCAAACTGGCCCAGCAAGCGGAAGGCAGTGCCAACCTGTTGGCGGGTACTGAGATTGGTAGGCGCGAAGTGGCTCAGCAGCAGGGCGCGAATGAACCGTGAGGTGGAAAGGAAGTCTCCTGGCAAGCCATGCAAGCCACCACCGGTACTGGTGGGGGGGCAGCTTCAGACCATTGATCGACATCTCCTTCGGTGGCATAGCGCTCAGATTGGCGTAATTTCCTACCGACGCCAGGTGATACGGAAAGGGTGGGGCGTACGGGTACGTCCCGCAGGGGTTCTCCATCATGGTCATTGCCCCGTAGATGTATTCACCTGACCAGCGCTTTCCGCCGCACGGTCCGCTCGTTCGAAGGCTCGGTCGCGA
>JAAXIK010000182.1:0-673 GCA_012270385.1 Rubripirellula sp.
TTTCGCAATAATGCAGCCAGTCAATCTAAAATATCGGACGAAGGCTTTATCCCATGTGCCCATCGCGATCGATGTCGAAAGTCGTTGCTTAGGATCGCACATGAGCGAGTGTGAAACGGTAAAAACAGTAGAATCACCTCTTCTGCGATAGCTCGCCAAGAGAGTTGCTCTGCTGTGAAATGCTTGTAGGAGCTTCTGTCCCGGTGCTGTCACCCCGGACGGCAAGCGTGACCTTTTGGCTTTGTGTGTTAGTTTTTTGGAATCCATAGATATGTTTGGTTACGTGCAACGATCAATGCTTCTTCGATCACTGTCCTTCGTTTTGGTCGCGCTGTGTTCGGCTGTGCGAGCGGATACGCAGCCGAATGTGGTGGTCGTATTCATCGACGACATGGGATGGTCCGATTTTTCATGCTTCGGCAATACTGAAGCGGAAACACCCGCGATTGATCGTTTGGCCCGAGAGGGGATTGCTTTCGAGCAGTTCTATGTGAACTCCCCAATCTGTTCTCCGTCCCGTGTCGCCATCTCAACAGGGCAGTATCCGCAGCGATGGCGGATTACCTCTTACTTGGCGCATCGGCAGCTCAATGAGTCGCGGGTGCGCCAAGGAAGAGGTAATCCGCCATCGCAGCGGATACTGCCCTGTTGAGAAGGCGGCACGGGCCGGAGA
>JAAXIK010000182.1:683-3270 GCA_012270385.1 Rubripirellula sp.
TGGATCCCAAAGCGCCGAGGCTGGCACGGAGTCTGAAGCAAGCCGGTTACGCAACGGGGCACGTTGGGAAATGGCACATGGGTGGACAGAGAGATGTGGACGAAGCACCTGCCATCTCGGAGTACGGGTTTGATGCTTCACTCACCAACTTTGAAGGCATGGGCGCTAAACTGTTGCCGCTTACCAAAACGGGTGATGGGAAAGTTGGCAGGATTTGGGCAGATGCCGTTCGGTTGGGTGAACCGGTGACTTGGATGCAACGATCAGAAATCACCAGCGGTTTCATTGATGCAGCGATCCCATTCATGGAGAAGGCGGAAGCGGCGAATCAACCTTTTTACATCAACCTTTGGCCTGATGATGTGCATAGCCCATTCTGGCCTCCATTCGAGGAATATGATGTTGCAAAGAGTAAGGGTAAACGAGGTTTATACCTCGCTGTTTTGGAAGCCATGGATCGGCAATTCTCCAGATTGTTTAGTCACATCCGAGATAATCCCAAGCTTCGTGACAATACGCTTGTGTTGGTCTGTTCAGACAACGGTTGTGAGTTGGGGGCCGGTCAAGCTGGGCCGCTCAAGGGATACAAGACGCATCTTTTTGAGGGTGGAATTCGTTCACCGTTGGTCGTTTGGGGACCTGGTCTAATCGCGGAGGATGCGGTCGGCACTCGAAATACAAGCTCCGTCTTTTCCGCCATCGATCTCACCCCTTCGATCCTCAGGTTGGCTAAAGCCGAGGCACCCGAAGGGACACTCTACGATGGTGAAGATGTGCTCGAAACGTTACTGGGTAGGTCCACAGCAGGAAGGAAAGCAGAGATCTACTTTCGGCGACCGCCCGATCGAAAAAACTTTTACGGCTGTGATCCGTTGCCAGATTTGGCCGTGAGGCAGGGGCCTTGGAAATTACTATGCGACTATGACGGCAGTCGAACACAGCTTTACAATCTCGAAAGTGATCCTGGGGAGAAGAATAATCTCGCTGCTGATGAGCCAGAGTTGGTTTCCAGCTTGACTGCAAAGCTTATGGAATGGAATCAGAGCATGCCGCAAGATAACGGGTTGGCATTGGGGACTCAGCCGGAAAAGAAGCCTCGCAACAGCAAGAAAAACTTCCGACTGCAGCAGGGTGACGACCTATCAGGGCCGAACGCGCCTCAGTGTGGTGGAAAGAGTGTGACGATCACCGCTTCGTTTAACAGCAAGGGTGAAGACGGTGTGATTGTGGCACAAGGAGGCGACAAGCAGGGCTATGCCCTTTACATTCGCAAGGGAAAGTTGGTGTTGGGTGTGCGTGATAATTGGAAGCTTACCGAAGCGGTTGCAGGGGAGACACTAAACGCAGGGCTCACTCAGGTGACTGCTACCATTTCAGCGAATGGAAAGATGCAGCTGCTGGTCAACGAAAAGATTGCAGCAACAGCAGACGCCAAGTGTGTTTTGGCACAGCCCGGTGACGGGCTTCAGGTGGGCGATGACAAAATCAAGCCAGTTGGTGATTACACCACCAAGACCTTTTCTGGGAGTATCAGCGAATTACGACTGCAGCTTGAGTGACTAACGAAATTTCAAAAGGCGTCGATAGCTTAAGGCAAAATTTTGAAATTTCTCGTCTGGCAGAAAGGCAGCAACTTCCAAAGGTGTTTTGGAAAGCCAAGACAGGGGAGAGGTGAATTTCTTGTAGAGTGCTTTTCTATGGAACTTTAGCCTCGCAAACTCTCTCTGAGCGGATCGGTTCTCTTGTCTTAAGCGATCCGCGTCGAATTCATAGATCGGCGTTTCCCCTTTTTTTGATCCTATGAAATAGAGATCCTTGGAACGCCGATTCGTTACAAACAGATGTTGAGAGAACAGTTCCCCGATGGGAAACTGCTTTGTGAAATCTTTAGCTTGCAAGTTCTTGTAATAATTCCAGCCAATATCTTGCGATCCAGGAGACTCCGCAGGTGATGTTCGTTGAGTGCCATGCTCCAACCGGCCTCGTGTCGCACAGGTGAAAATCACGAACCCTCCGGGTCGAGTCATGCGGTGCATGTTGAGAAAGGTGGAGGACCAGTGAGGGTTATGCTCAAAGCATTCGCAAGAGAGCGTGATGTCATAGCTTTCGTCTTGATGATCAAGGAGATGGCCATCCGCTACGACATCCACGCCGGGGCCTTCCATGAGGTCCGTCCCGCAATAATGCGAACCCTCGAAAAACTGTCGTACTGAGCCATTGACGTCGTAGGATCCAATCTCCAGTACATGGGAGTTCCGGAAATCCGTATCAAAATGCTGTACGACAGTTTGTATGAAACGTAGCTGTTCTCCGTGAGCCATCTTTCCCTCATTGTCGAGATTGGCAGGGGGAATCAAGCGGTAATCAAACCTTACTCAAACGATTTCCTCAGCCTGGGTTCGTCGATATCTCAGCCCATCAGATACAGCAGCCAAATGCTGCGTGCGTCCAAGGCAACTACCCCGTTTTCAGCAGTCTATGCGATTGATTTTGTGGCTTACCAGATCAATCGAGATGGGATAGGGGTATGGCACTTGCGAGAATGGGGGTGTAATCATTGAAACCACATGGACATTAGGGATCACCT
>JAAXIK010000309.1:0-1735 GCA_012270385.1 Rubripirellula sp.
CAGGGCGAGCCAGCGTCCAACCTTGATCCCGCTTACCCCGTTGGAGAAACAATTCAAAGGCACTGTCAACACGAACGGAATCGTTGGGGAGCTGCCAGTCGAAGCTGCCTTCGAGGTGGATGAAACGCTCACCCTCGAGCTGGAGGGTCTCCTGATGAGCGATACGAACACGACTCACGCTGGTGACAACGACAGCGCGCTCGAGGCCAAGACTGTCGGCAATTGAATCCTGTGTGGCGATGATCTGGTCAGAGAGGGCCTCAATCACCAACGCACGGGGGGGCTCAGAACGCAGCTAACAGGCACTGAGACAAACAGCCAGGACGAGAGCACACAGGGCGGAACGCAACCGAAGCCAAAGCCAACCGCCAACCGCCATCAACTTCCCTCAAAACTGGGGACATCACCGTCTTGGTCAAAGTACTGAGACGCCTCGATCGACGAATGCGACTGGGTCTTTTGTCCCGAGTTGACTGAGGAAATAACAGAGATCCCCATCGCCAGAACACCGGTGGTCGCAGCACGTGGCAGGGTAAGAATCGGATCGATCGCTAACAACAACACGAGCACAGGCGGAATGGGAACCTGAAAGAACGTAAGCGCTACACCAATGGTGGGTACGGTGGCGACGCCGGTGAGACCTGCAGCTGAAATACCAGTTACTGCGCCCAAAGCAATCACCTGAACAAATCGAAGCGGGGTCATCCCGACCTCGTACAAATTGAGGGCAAACATGATCGCAATCACGTTGTACGTCACATTGCCAAGGCGGGCGATCAGCAGACTGAGTGATGCGGATGCTTCAACCTCTGAAACATCACGACCCATGTCCCTTAGGGTCTCAAACATCAATGGGTAGGACGTCATGCTGCTGCCGGTCGAGAGGCTGAGCAGGAATACAGCGTCCACAGGATTGGACTCGAGGCCAGCACGTTCTCTCGTGGACGTGAAACGCCTAAAAATCAAACGCGAAATACCAAGTGAAGCAATTGCCGTGAGAAAGACACAAATCGTGAAATTCAACAACGCAACAACAATCTCTGCATTGATGGTTGAAACAGCGCCTGCAATCAGACAAACCAACACCAAAGGCGCAAGATTGAGAACAATGTTCAAAACTTGAACCGAAATTGTATTGATACTCCGCAACAAACTGATCAGAGGCTGAATCAGAGAGGTCTTCAATCGAGACATGGCCAAACCGGCCAGAATGGAGCCCGTGATGACGCGCAGAGTCTGACCGGAGGATGCATCGCCAAGGAGGTTGATCGGGACAAGCTTGGAAATCCAAAACTCATTGGTCGCCGCCGCATCGGCAACAGCTTGACCGACTCTGATGTCCGTGATGTCAAGCATGAAACGGCCGATGGAAAGCTTGCCTTGGGGCGACAGCATTCCAGGAACTTGATAAACCGCGAGGAGCATTGCCAACAACGCAGCGAGAAGAATCGTGCTTACAAGTGCAGCAATAAATCTGCCGGAAAAACGAATGCGATCTTCTCGCGAGCGGTCACTGACACTGAAAATGCTTGCGATAGAGATCATCACAGCAGACAGCACAAGAGGTATTGCCGGAAAAGCAATCAGCTGAACCATCGCCAAACCCGCTTCATTGAGGCCGGCTGCGAAAGAAGTTGGAATCACCCGACCGAGAACGATCGAGAAGGGAAGAATATAAAGAAAGAAATTCAGAGGCTTGCGTAACGTCGGGAGAATCGAAGCTAGTCGCTTAAAG
>JAAXIK010000309.1:1745-3269 GCA_012270385.1 Rubripirellula sp.
CTTGTATGGTATGGATATTAAAATCTTTATCTATAAATGGAAATGTAATTGCTCCCTTTCTATCTCCATTTGGGATTGTGCCTAACCAATAGAAATATACTATTTTTTCAAACTCATCAATAATCACAGAGTCGCTTTTTATCTCCCCCCATTCTCGAGAGATGAAGTTATCAATAAATGGAGAGAAGCCAACGTACCCTTTTTCAGACAGATAAATAGACTTTCGATCTATAATCTTATCAAACAAGATTGGCACATATTTCAACGAAAGCTCAGGATCCTTGTAAACAATAGGCTTAATCTCTGTGGCGTCACGATAGATCACGTCCACATAAGGTCGGCCGGTTTCCGGGTTGATCGTCAACAGGGCTTCTTGTGCAGAGGGCCAATTTGGATATCCAATAAACTCAGCGGTAGGGAAGTAAACTTGCGAGTCAGTTTACCAGGTTGAATTACTAATCGAGCCGATACGCATATTTGCATTCTGCAAAACCTTGCCAAATGAAGCATCGTCTGGATCAACTCCAAGAGACGTAACAAAATTACGATCAGCAAGAAAAGCGTGCCTGAAACTTAAATATTGAATGGGGAAGGCATCGTAAAGACGTTTATAGGTAAGACCGAGCTTGCCAATAGCTAAATCAAAATCATCAGCACCAACCCGACGAACAAGTTCGTTAAAACTGGTTGAGGAGCGATCAAACTGAACTTCAACCCCAAGCTTTTCTGCCAAACCACGTGCTAGCTGTACGTCATAACCGCTTAACTCGTCCGTTTTAGGATCGATATAGTAAGCGGGAGGAGTATTGAAGGGCGGGAGGCCAACATTTAGATAGCCTCGTTTCTGGATCGCATCAATAAAGGGATTTTCAGCTGCACTCGCGGAGAGTGGCAACAACAAGATGCAGCAAAGGCAAATGGCTAAAAGCAATGGATGTATCTTTAACCAAAACTTCATGAGCGTTGCGAAAGTGAATTAACCCTTTCGAATCATTTTAGTCGTACAAATGCAAAATGACAATCCGAGCGAGTCTGAATATTTAAAAATCACCGCACTGGCACCCTAAAAACTGGGCGAAATCGATAGCATCGTATCAGATCGCAATCCGTAGCGCAGAGACTGAACAGCCAACACATCAGAAAGCGCTAGGTTCCCCAAGTTGACGCCTGGCCCATACCGTTTAATCAGGAAGGTCTGAACTGACTTGATCGGAGCTTCAAACAAAAGAGAATCAACGGGGACCGACCTCACGAGCGAGTCGATCACCACGGCGTTAACATTGCCAGAGCTTGAAACATATCCTGAACGTCCGGATTCACGTGATTCAAGGATAACAAGCGAGGCACCTGCTTCAACCGAAAGCTCACAATGAGCCAACCACTGGGCAGGACTCAGAGCAAGTGCAGGATCAGATGATTTTCGACCAACTTCACTCATCACATAGAAATCCGTCGAGAGAGTTCTGATATATTCGGCAAAGAGATGGTCCTCAAGCTCTATCGTTCCCCTACTCACTTCAACAC
>JAAXIK010000540.1 GCA_012270385.1 Rubripirellula sp.
ACCGACACGGCCAGCTTCCCCCGTCCACACCCCCATCTGGCGCTCACGCTGATCAAACGGCCCAGGTTTCACGCCTTCAAGGCTGACGTTTACCACCTCGCTGGGTTTGACCAGGTTGAGTGCTAACGTACTTTCCCAGGGCGCTCTCAGCTGCGTGACGACGTGCGGATCTTTGGCTGCGATTTTGTCGGTTTCAATCAAGCCGTCGTTATAGTCGTACAACTCGGTCTCGTGGATTTCGTTGGTTCCTCCTTGAACCCACTGAGTCAGGCGATGCGTCTGCGTCCGCATCGAATAGCCCATGAGTCCGCCGCCGCGTGGATACTGACTGAAGGCCGCTGTCTTCACGGTTGCAGCAGGATCATTCAGAAGCGGTGCAAAGCTATCGCCTTCGAGTTGTTGGGTAAGTGGCAGTCCGGCCAGTTCAGCAAGCGTCGGATAAAGATCGACTAACTCGACGAGCGATGAAGTGGGTTTTCCCGCGTCTTTCATGTCTGGCGTCCGCACGATAAGTGGCACGCGAGTATCCAGTTCGAAGTTTGTCGTCTTGCCCCATAAACCCTGCTCGCCAAGGTGATAACCGTGATCGCCCCAAAGGACAACGATGGTGTTCTGGCTGAGCCCTGAACGGTCCAGTTCATCTAGCACTCGACCGATCTGCGCGTCGATGTAACTGATGCACGCGAAATATGCTTGACGCACTTGTCGTTGATTCTCTTCAGGTATCTCACCGACTTTTGGCTGATCTGTGTAGCGGCGGAGTTCAGCGGAACGGTGCCCTGCGAAGCTTGGCCCGTTGCTTGGAAATGCCACTTGATCCGGCAAATTCGTGTCCGGATAAAGATCAAAGTATTTCTTTGGCGCAATGTATGGCGAATGGGGCTTAATGAAGCCTAGTGCCAAAAAAAATGGTTTCCCTTGACCTTTCAATTCACGCAACGCAGTCACTGCAGCATCAGCAACCTTACCGTCGTAAAGGGTATTATCCGACACATCAGGGGATTCGGTCGCAGGCCCGAAAACTAGCTTCTTTGTCCAGTCGTCGGGCGCGGGATTTTTCGGTTGGTAAACCTGTTCATAGTTCTGCTTCGCTGCCGCGCTACCGTCTTCGGTGTAGTAATACCGCGGACCAAAGCGAACGGCTGGCACGGACCAGCTTTGCGGATCTCCCATCGTATCCCATTTGGTGATACTGGCTCCGTCCGGGAAGACGCCATGGTAGATCTTACCAATCGCAGCGGCATGATATCCGTACTGTTTGAAGTACTGTGGTAGGGTGAGGACGTCGGGGTGGTTGCTGCGAAAGTGCGAGTGATTGCCGGTGACCCCAATCGAATCAGGACGCATCCCCGTCATCAGGCTTGTTCGAGACGGATTACAAACTGCCTGTTGGCAATAAGCCCTGCGAAACAAGCGTCCGCTTGCCGCAAGAGCATCGATATTCGGACTATGAATATGGGCTTCGCCGTAGCAAGCCAATTCCGGCCGCAGATCGTCTACAGCAATGAACAACACATTTGGACGTGTATCACCCGCTTGCCCGATAGCCGATACGAGAATCCATACGAACGTTGTGATGACGGATAAAATTCGATTCATCATTTTTCTGTGGTGAGTAACGCCTGAAGTACCCGTTTGCTCCGCATTCTAATCGATTTGACGTCTGCGAAACGGTCAATCGAACAGCAGAGCAATGCCGGTCGGGGCATCAAAATACAGATCCAGTTGATCCATGCGCCAGTTTTAATTCTTTTCCATTTCCAGCAGACTCTCAGCAAAAGCTTTCCCGATCTGGGCCATGGTCTTGGCACAACCGAGGTAGTGATAACCACCATTGGATGCGCCACGATTCCACATCGCATCCTCCTCGGAAGAAATCAAATTAGCGCGGTATTCCTCCACGTATTTCTTCTGGTCCGCAGGTGACATTTTACCTTCTTCATTCGGAGAGCCCTTGGCCTTACTTCGCAGTTGACGTGCCAGGTTATTCACCTGTCCACGTTTAGCCTCAATGGCAGCAAGAGGCTGGTCCCAATACAGCTCCGTGCGAACGGCGGCAACGTTGTCCTTAAACTCCACCATGCTGGCGGGAGCCGCCATCGCGTCACGAAAGTTTTGATGCGTCACTTTGTATCGTGGACTGTAGTCTTCGCCGATCGGACCGCCGACACCCAGTACACCGATAACGAACGGCATCTTTGGGGCAGCCAGATCTTTACGGACGTCACGAATCAAGTCGGCCATCCATTCGCTGTACTTTGGATAGCCAACACCCACCTTGCCGCGGTCAGGATACGTGCCACTGTCGACCATATCATTCCAACCTTGGAACCAGACAAATCCGGCAATTTCGTAGCCCACCTCTGAGTCGTAATCGGGCAGGATGTGCTCGGGATTTGCCAGGACCTTTTTGACGTGATTGATCATCAGCCGGTAGTAACGGCCCGAGGCCTTCGCCCTGTCGGCTTGGATCTGATCAATGTCCTTACCTTGTTTCCTAAAATTTTCGAGTTGAGTTTCGTTGAACTCATACGCCCCGGCACTCGGGGGACGAAAGTCGGTGTTGAGTGATTTGCCACCCCATGCCGTCTTAATAATCAGGATCGGACCGTCATAGGCTTTTTCCGCTGTGAGGCCGAAAGTGAACTCCGGCCCGATCTTGCCGCCGTCTTCCGCCGGGTTGCTACGTGATCCGTACCCGGCGGTGAGCTTACCCGCCCCCTCTCCGAGAAGTCCACGATCTGGTGATCCCGTTAAATAGGAAATCCATACACGATCACAAACTCGAGGTTTACCATCCATTTCTCGCATTTGCTTGAGTAAAGGCACAGTGACCGGATCGTCCCCGATGTAGTCGAACGTCTCCACTTTAGCGTGACCCTCCATGTTCGATTGGCCGGCAAGTATGTAAACACGGAGTTTCTCGCGTTTTACATGCTTTTCGTCGCTTGCTGCTGTACCCTGCGGACTGCTGCCCAGCACTGCGGGTTGTCCAAAATGCTGTCCAAAACCAAGGAGAATAAGCAGCATGAATCGAGATGAAATCATTGAATTTGTACGCCTGAGCATTGAGGACTTTGAGGAGACATTCGACGATATCAAAGCAGCATACAGCTTTTTAGACGGTGCTGCATTGATGGCCAAGGATAACCTCCAGATGCTCACTGAGAGCCCACAGGAGGCCGCTGGACTTATACAAATGATGCAAACGGATCATCTTTCATGAATTTAGCTAATGCTCTTGCTCTGGCTACTCCA
>JAAXIK010000485.1 GCA_012270385.1 Rubripirellula sp.
CCCACCCGCCCCACGGCCGCCCCCGACAAGCCCGAGCGGCTCTCTTCTCCTCGCCCCCCTGCTCCGACGTTCCCACGCAGGCGCTTCGAACCAAAGTACACCCTGACCGTGCCCACGTGACGCTACCAGATCCGTGATCCCATCCCGATTCACATCCACGGGATGAATATTTGTCGCTCCGGGTTCCGAGTCACTCACCAACTCTTTTTTCCATCGACCTTTAGCACTCGGGTCCGATTTCCACCAAGCAAACCATTCGCCTGTCGACGTCGCCTGTGGACCGCCTTTGGCTCCTGTAGCCGCATCCAACCTTCCATCCCCATCAATATCTCCGGCACCCAGATAGTGAGTCAGTCCAGGGGCATCGCTTACAGCAAAAGGAAAAATTTGCCATCTCTGCAGATGGAGTGGCGAGTCAGGCACACGAAGGCATAAAAGCGATTCGGGATAGGGAGGTTTGGGTTGTGCACTGGTAGCAAGGAGATCCATCCTGCCGTCACTGTCCACATCAGCCTTAAGTAAACCGTGAATGCCATGCACACGGTCGTCCGCAATTCTGGATTCCCAAACACCATCGAGGTGACCCGGATTTTCCAACCATACAATGAGGCCTGGGTTATACCTCGCTCCGATATAATCCAAGTCCCCATCTTCATCGACATCAAAAAACTCGCTGTGAATGTAATGACTGATATTGGGGTGATCATCAATCACATGCTCCGTCCATTGGGGAGCAACAAATAGACGTGTCTTTCCGCCTCCATCACTAATCACATCGACCAATCCGTCACCCGTGAAATCAGCAGCCACCGCAGTCATTGTCCGCACTCCACGATGAACAATGTGTTTTGGCCACAACTCCTCAGCACGAAGCATACTGGCTTGCAGCATTAAAGATGCGAGGAGCATGGCACCGCTAAAAAAACAAATGGAAACGCTTGGTCTTTTCAGTATTTGCATCCGATTCATGCCAGCTCCGCCTTGTTCTTATCTTGGACGAATTTGCGTTCGGTTTGATGATCGCTTCGCTTTTTGCGTCAGGCGATACCCGACAGGTCCAGACTCTACCCGATGGACTGACCAAAACAGATTGCGATCACGAAAAAACTACAGATTTGGAGGGGTGATCGAGCAGGATTCAGGAAAAGAATCCGAAATGTGCGGTGGACGACGGGCTTAGAAATTGAATTCTGAGTGAAGTGAATGCTAAGCCAAGTGAGAATAGAGGATGAAAAAAAACGACCTCCCTACGAGCAAGGGAGATCGTCTTTCATAGTCTGTGAAGGAAGCTTCCCTCAAGAAACATCACAGCATTCGCCGTTGGCATCACGCCTGATTCTCTTCCAGCCTACACTTCCTTTTCTTCAATCCAATTCATCATTCTTCTCAAACCGATGCCGATTTGCTCAACACCGTGCTGACGCTCTCGGCGTCGTGTCGCTTTGAAGAACGGTGCACCACCACGATTTTCAAGAATCCAATTTCGAGCGAAGGTACCGTTTTGAATTTCGGTGAGCACCTTCTTCATTTCCGCTTTCGTTTCTTCAGTAATAATTCGAGGGCCGGTAACGTAGTCACCGTATTCTGCGGTATTACTGATACTGTAACGCATGTAGCTGAGACCGCCTTGGTAGAGAAGATCGACGATCAGCTTCAGTTCGTGCATACACTCAAAGTAGGCCATTTCCGGTTGGTAGCCAGCTTCAACCAAGGTTTCAAAGCCTGCCTTCACCAACTCACTAACCCCACCGCATAGCACAACTTGTTCGCCGAACAGATCTGTCTCGGTCTCCTCAGCGAAGGAGGTTTCAATCACGCCACCTCGCGTTCCTCCGATACCTTTAGCGTAGGCAAGTCCAATCTGCTTGGTGGATTCTGCTGCACCATCACCGAGTGCGATCAAACAGGGAACGCCTCCACCTTTTTCGTATTCACTTCGAACGAGGTGTCCGGGGCCTTTGGGAGCAACCAGCAAGGTGTCGATACCAGCAGGTGGGACGATTTGTTCAAAGTGAATGTTGAATCCATGCGAACACATGAGAACGTTGCCGGGAGACAGGTTGCCCAAGATCTCGTTGCGGAAAATATCAGCTTGAACTTCATCCGGTAGCAGAATGTTGACGACATCCGCTGCCTTGGTCGCGTCAGCAATCGACATGGGCTCAAAACCGTGCGATACAGCGAGATCGTAATTTGCTGAACCGGGTCTCTGACCAATCACCACCTCACATCCACTGTCTCGAAGGTTCTGGGCTTGAGCGTGCCCCTGTGAACCGTATCCCAGAATGGCAACTGTTTTGCCTTTGAGATGTGATAGGTCGGCATCATTTTCGTAATAAATCGTTGCAGCCATTGAATTCACTTTCTTTCTAGTAAGGGCTGAAGTTATGGTTTTGCCTACCTATTCGTTTCGCAGTCAGGCAAAATGATTTGTCTTGGTAAGTAGTTTGTGAGAGGTGAAAGGTGATTTCATCAACTCAAATCCAGTTCCCATGATTGGTGAATTTCACTTCACTCATATCTGGGGAGGTGCCCGGATTCGCTGCTACGAAATCCTTGTGTGGATACTTAGCGAATAACGATTCCGTGATCACTTGCAATCCCGCAAGCCAACCTTGATGGAGAGCTCTATCGATCCATCTCTAAATCTTGAGGCTACGGGTCATTGCAATACGGCCGGTTCTCACCAACTCGCTGATTCCATAAGGCCTCATGCGTTCGATGAAAGCTTGCACTTTGTTCTCTCGACCGCTGATCTCAACCACGATCTCCTGCGGACCGACGTCGACAATCTTTCCACGAAAGATGTCAACCAGCTCTCGGATCTCGCTGCGTTTGGCTCCGGCTGGCGCTTGAACCCGCAGCAACAACAGATCTCTTTCGACAAAGTCGCTGCTGCTAATATCCAGAACTCGAACCACAGTAACGATTTTTTCGAGCTGCTTACGGACTTGCTCCAGAACACCATCATCGCCCACGACGACGAAAGTCATTCTCGAGAGATGCGGATCCTCAGTTTCACCCACAGCGAGTGAATCGATATTGAAGCCACGTGAGGCCAACATGCCGGAAATGTGCGCAAGAACGCCTGGCACGTTTTGCACGAGAGCCGAGATCACATGCCGTTGTTCAGAATTGGACATCAGGTTGAGCCGAAGGGAGCGAAATCAACTAAGTTGGAGACCGAATACGCTGCGGTCGTCGAGTGAGCATCTTAATTTTACTCTCTTAATACAACAATGGCTACGAGG
>JAAXIK010000057.1 GCA_012270385.1 Rubripirellula sp.
CGATGTCAAAGCGATTTGTGACTCCGTGATCATAATGGTTGACGGGCAGGTGCGAGTGATGGATACGCTGGAGAGACTCAGCCAACCCATTGAGCCCACGATTCATGTCACCCTTCAAGGGGAATCCTCGATTTTCGTTGAGCGGCTACACAATGAGCAGTTGACGGTTAATTCCGATGGTGAAGGGGGCCTAAGAATTTCTCCGGTTGAGGTGAGTGAGGTACAGCGAATTTGGGAAATTGCAGCAGAAACTCAGACAATGATTCGCAGGTTGGTTCCCGCCATGAACTCACTCGATCAGCTATTCATTGAGACCGCGGGCGGAACACAAGAACCTGCAAAATCGGTGGAAAGGGAGGTGTCGTAATGGCGATCCACCATCTCGGTTACCGTGAATGGGATCAGCCCCGGACCGGACACTGGCTAAGACCCAAATACATTGCATTGAGTGGTATCGCGTTGGTGTGGCGGCGCAAATGGTTACGCCTGATGTTGATGCTTGCGTGGTTACCGATCGCTGTGCCCGCCTTTGGGATTTTCGCATTCGAGTCATCCTTGAATGAACCCGGTTTCCTCAGAGTCGTGGCCAACCTGATTGCAGGGCCACTACAAAGACCAGATATCGCTTTCATGGTACTGGCGGATCCCGAATCGGCTCGCCACGAAGTGTGGACGCTTCTGATTATGGCTTTCTTTCGCTACCCGCAACTGAGCGCTATGATTCTTTTGGTAGGCCTCATTGCACCGATGTTAATCTCGTATGACCTACGTAGTCGTGCGTACTTACTTTATTTCTCTCGACCATTGCGGATCATCGATTACATATTGGGAAAGGCTGCGGTCGTTTGGTTTTTCCTCGGAATGATTGTCACTGTCCCCGCGTTGAGTCTTTATGTAGTGGGTGTCTTGCTGTCTCCAAACCTTTCTGTGGTTCAGGAAACTTGGGATATACCTCTCCGGATCTTAGGAGCATCGTTTGTGCTTTTGGTACCCACAACCGCATTGGCAATCTGCTATTCCGCTTGCACCAGTGAAAGTCGGTATGCGTCCTTTGCCTGGTTTGCGACTTGGATCCTAGGTTCTGTTGCCTACCAAGTCATGACCTTTAGCGATGTGGATTTTGGGCCGGACCGGAGGCCGAGGCCCAACCTCTCACAACCCGCTGCGATGGCACAACCCTCGCTGGAGAGCGGGGCCCTTGATTTAGATCGCTGGAGGATTTTGTCTCCCTACCATGCACTTGGGAAAGTCCAAGCTTGGGTTTTCGGGCTTGATCCTACCGAAGGCAGTGTGTTGCCAACTCTTCTACTGCTTTCCGGCATTACCGTTTTTGGTTTTTGGATTGTTCGTCGTCGATTGATCAGCCTATTGAGTGTGTGAAGTGATGATCGAATTCAAGAATCTAACGAAACTGTATGGATCTGTAATCGGGGTCAATGATCTTTGTTTGGAAATGGAGCCCGGCGCGTATGGCTTAGTTGGGCCCAATGGTTCAGGAAAGACGACACTCATCAACCTTTTAACTGGGCAGTTAAAACCAACTCTCGGTGGACTGAAGGTGTTCGGTCAAGATCCATGGAAAGATCGTCGACTGCTACGGCGAATCGGGTTGTGTCCAGCGACGGATGTGCTTTACCCGAATGTTTCAGCAAAGCAGTGGGTGAGTTATCTCGTTTCATTGCATGGTTTCGATGCTGCAGAATCGGAGCGACTCGCGGTGGAGAGTCTTGAAATCGTCGGGATGGAGTCTCGTATGAATCGTCCGATGGGTGAATACTCGCTGGGTATGCGGCAACGCGCGAAGATTGCCCAGTCGATCGCACATCAACCTGAGCTGATTATTCTCGACGAACCGTATAACGGACTGGATCCGGTTGGGCGTCAACAGATGACACGGGTACTCAAGGATTGGGTTTCTCGAGGGAAAAGTCTACTTTTTGCCAGCCATGTTTTGCATGAGATCGAAGCCATTACATCCTCTTTTCTATTGGTCTTTGGTGGCCGTTTACTGGCGTCCGGGACGAGTGCTCAATTGGAAAGTTTTGTTGCGGAAGCACCTCAGGAAGTGACTCTGGTGGGTGAGGGAGTGGCGTCGATACTCACGGAACTCGCTCAGCAGGATTGGGTGGATTCCGTGCAATTGATGAATCATCGTACCCAGCTTCGAATCGCATTGAGGGATCCAGCTGCGTTCTATGGTTTTCTGCCCAACTGGATTGCGAAGCACTCGATTCAGGTAGAGCAGTTACAAGCGTCTGAGGGTAATCTGACCGCGATTTTCGAAGCATTGCTCAAATACCACCGAGGCGATGTCTCCTAATGTTTTCCATCATCCTTAGCGTTGTAAAATTCGAATTGGCGCGTTCTCTGACCCCGGGTCGGCTGGCCATCTGGTTCCTTCTTGTTGGTTTTCCTATTGTTTTGATCGGAATGCTACGTCTGAATGGAATCGGCCAAGGAGCAGGTGAGTTTTGGGGAATCCGATTGTATTTTTTGTGTCCTGAGGTTCTTTGCCTTCTGGCGTTGTTACTCTGGGCAACCCCCGTAGTCAGCACTGAAATCGCGGGGCAGACATGGGGCTACCTCGCAATGCGACCGAGTGGCCGGGGCGAGGTGATTCTCGGCAAGTACTTGACTGCCGTGATCTGGTCGGTTTCTGCCACGCTTGTTTCAGTAACCGCGTGTGGCGCGCTCCTTGGGGCCCGGGGTGGGTTCAAGTTATGGGTAGTGATGTGCCTGCTGTGCGTGATTTCGTCGCTGGCCCATGCGGCACTTTATTTGCTAATCGGTGTTCTCTTCCATCGGCGTACCATCGTCACCGCCGTGTTTTATACCGGGGCCGTGGAGTACGGATTATCGTTCGTGCCGGCGGTCGCCAACAAATTGACAATCAACTATCGGCTACGCGGCTTGCTGTCCAACTGGATGGATTGGGAAGCGGTTCGAAGTCGTGCTGAGAACGTATTCGGTAGTGAATCCTCATCGATTCATTTGGGCGTACTCATGCTGATGACGGTTACCTTGCTCGGGTTGGCAATTGCAAAGGTGATGTACAGTCAGTTCCCTACCCAGCAAGAGGGATGACACAGTCTGTGATTCGGGTTGTTGTGGTCTCTAATATGGACTTTCGGGGAGGCTGTAGACTAATAATTTATTAAGTTTTTTGGGCAGAACGGTGGCGTTTCTGCCTTTTGGTCGGCGATTGGGCATCTAATCTCAGT
>JAAXIK010000528.1 GCA_012270385.1 Rubripirellula sp.
CCCTTAGGGGGCCCAACAATCAGTCACCTCTGTATGACCAGGTTCTTTACGTAGGGTGATTCAGGATTTGTGGAAAAAGCCTCTGGAAAGGTCGCCTCTGGAAAGGTCGCCTCTGGAAAGGTCGCCTCTGGAAAGGTCTCTGGGGACTTCCACACAACGGCTGCTTCCGGCGAGTTCGATTGGCCAGCGGACATGATGGATCTCATGAAACAGATCGGGAGTTGAGAGGATGCTCAAGTAGGAGATAAGATAGTGGAGTCTAGTCCCGCAGCTCCTGGGCTTTGAGGGACCTCCAAGTATGCACGCGAGAGCACTCGCTGTGGACTTTGAGCAAACCTTGTTGTAGATGTTGAAGTACAGATAGAGATTTGGATCAATTCGTCCCAAGGAAAATAATCGCCATGTTCGCTCGTCAGTCAGTTCTAAAGCAACAGAGTCGATTTGCGCGTTTGACGTTCGTGTTGTTGATGGCAGTGGCTTTCTGCCCCTTCTCTGTCGTTGCTGTTGCCAATGCCAAAGACGATGAGGACCCTCGTCTCAAGCCGCGGCCTGTGAATCTAAAAACAAAAGATGGTATGGAGCTGCGAGCGTTTTATTTCCCATCGGATCAGAAGAAAGCCGCTACCACCGTAATTCTCGTACACGAATGGACGGGTCAGGCGAGTCCCTATTACAAGCTTGTTTCCGCATTGAATGAAGCAGGCTGTGCAGTCCTTGCTCCTGATTATCGCGGCCACGGGGGATCGAAATCCTATGTCAACCTACGGGGCGATAAGATTGATCTCGATCCATCCAAGATGTCGCGTAAGCCCGCAGAAGCTGGGGTGGCAATGGATTTAGAAAAAGCGAAGGGTAGTCAGAAAACCGAAAATAATGCTGCCTACCTCAACCTCAATGCTTTGGTGGTTGTTGGGGTGGGTGAGGGAAGCGTCTTGGGCAGCCTTTGGGCGATGCGAGATTGGAGTTTTCCGAGTCTGGGAAGTGTAAAGCAAGGTCAGGATGTAAAAGCCCTGGTTCTTATTTCCCCGGAAAAGCAGATCAAGGGCTTACCACTAGAGCCAGCGTTAAATGATAATAATCTACTTCAACTACCGACCATGATCATTGCTGGAGATCGAAGTCCCCAAGCGAGCGAGGCTCGCAGAATGGCGAGCCGAATCGAGGCAAAGAAAAAAAGAGTGGGGCGAGGAGAAGTCACAGGGCTAACTGTCAAAATGCTTGCTTCCGATTTAGATCACTCGGAACTAGTTACTCAAGTCAAGGAAGCCATTCCCGCAATCGTTTCGTTTGTCACTGCCGAGGCCAAAGGAAGCAACCCTAAAACCCCGTGGATTGAAAGAAAGTGAGGCCATTAGGCTTTCGCTGTTTCTAGCCGTTGCTGAAATCTTTCAAACAGGTAATGGCTATCGTGCGGACCCGCCGCAGCCTCTGGGTGGTACTGAACGCTGAATGCATTGGCTTCCCTGTGCTTAACTCCTGCCACGGTATCGTCATTCAGGTTTCGATGCGTGACTTCCAGGCAATCCGGTAGGCTTGATTCCTCAACCGCAAAGCCATGGTTCTGGGATGTGATTTCTACTTTGCCGGTCTCATAATCAAAGACAGGCTGGTTAGCTCCACGGTGCCCAAACTTGAGCTTGAAGGTCTTGGCGCCACAGGCCAGAGAAAGCAATTGGTGTCCAAGGCAGATACCAAAGATAGGTCGCTTGCCGATTAATTCCCGAATCGTTGCATGGGCGTATTCGAGAGGTTCGGGGTCCCCCGGACCGTTGGAAAGGAAAATGCCATCCGGTTCGAGCCGAAGGAGATCATCCGCTGAGGTGGTGCCGGGAACGATTGTCACGCGGTTGCCTCTTGATGCGAAATGTCTCGGGATATTCCATTTCATGCCGAAGTCCATGCACACAATATGCTGTCCGTTCGCGGACAGATTCGCAGCTCCGATTTCCGTTTCAGTCCAGTCATCCAGTCTCTGATCCCAACTATGTACTTCGGAGGGCATTACCTCTTTGACTAGATCGCGTCCTACTAATCCCGGAGAAGCCGCTGCTTTAGCGAGCAAGCTGTCATCATCAAGATCGGTGGGCGAAAGGATGCCCCGCATCGCACCCTGCTCGCGGATACGCCTAACTAACGCTCGTGTGTCAATTCCAGCGAGCCCGATCAACTGGTTCTCTTTGAGATCAGAGCTGAGATCTCCCTCGGATCGATAGTTGCTCTCCACTCGACTGAGTTCGCGAACGATAAATCCTGATAGAGATGGCTTGTCGTTTTCAACGTCGATCGAGTTCACCCCATAGTTTCCGATTTCAGGGTAAGTCATCGTGACAATTTGACCGCGATAGCTGGGGTCGGTGAGAATCTCCTGATATCCCGTCATCGAAGTGTTAAAGACTACCTCGCCGGTAATCTCACCTTCGGCCCCAAAGGATTGACCAGTAAAAACGCTGCCATCTTCCAAAGCTAATTTTGCGGTGGTCATGCTCGATCGCTTCAATTGCTGATTAGGTAAGGTTCGGATACTTCCTTGATGACCAGGTAGCGAATTCTTGCGACGATCTCAACAAGATGAGCTCTAAAGAAGTGGCACATCGCCAACCCGGGTCTTTTTCTTTGACCTAATCGAGGTATTCAAGGCGAAGTGCCCAAACAGACAAGCTCTGGCATTGATCAAACTTCAAAGCGAGCCCGTGGAGGCATTCAGCGTTGAAGCCTCGGATTCGATCGGAACCAACATAGCAGAGTCAAAGAATCTGGCGACCCCTCGGAAGTGATTCCTGAGCTAATTTCTCGTCTCACCCAAGGGGAATCTCCGTGAAATACAGGGTGAAAAAAGAATCAGAAAAGTTTACCGTTCGAGGCTGACCACCGCAGGGTCAATCAGGTGTCGATCAAGTCTTCTGGTGAGAGGATCGGGACTTGATTCTCCTCCGTCTCCTGCTTCTCTCTCCAGGCTTCCCCTTTTCTGTAGCTTTCTAGTTCAAGCTCTAATTGCTCCAACTGTTCGTGGTTCTCTTCGTCGCCGAGCTCCACTGCTTTTTCACTCCATTCCACTGCTTTTTCGAAGTTCCCTGCTTCCGCAAAGGCTGCGGCGAGAGTGCTGAGGATGTGAGGAGCCTCGTAATTGGATAATGCGGCAGCTTTTTCTGCCAATTCCAGTGATCGAGGACCATTTCGAACTTTATCGTTGGGTGAGGTAGCGAGAACCCATGAAAGGTTGTTGTAGATACCCGCTGCTTCCTGTTTCTGAAATTCGTCCGCAGTATCGATTTCGATCTGACCTACCGATTTGATCGCCGATTCGTAATCTTCGATTGCTTTCTGGTGATCTCCGACGCTTAGCAACGCATCTCCACGAGATCGCAGTGCTGCCACGTTCTCGGGGTCGGTCTGTAAGAGTTCCGACAACACATCGATTGCCTTACGGGGACGATTGTCCATAGTGTAAAGGCTAGCCAATCGGAGGCGGTGAAATGGATTCGTTGGGCTGCGATCGGATAGCATCTGAGCATCATTGATGGCATCCGCGATCCGATTCTCTGCTAGGGCAATCCTTGAACGTAGGCCGATCACCATTTCCAGATTGATGATTTGTGGCGCGACTTGGGTTGCAATCCGGAAATCTTCTTTGGCGGACTTCACATCTTCGCGATCTAGAGCGACTTCGGCCCTTTGAAGGAGCGTCATGGGATCTCGGGGGGCCATCGAGATTGCTTTATCTAGATCCGCCATCGCTTCGGGTAGATTCGATTTGGAGCGGTGAAGAATTGCCCTCATCCGATACAACCCCTCACTCGGTGATTTGTCTAGCAGTTTGGAGATCAGTTCAATCGCTTGGTCAAGGCGATTGAGATTCACTAGTTCTTCAACCACGGCACCGGCTATCTGCTGGTTGGTCGGATCTTCAAGGAGAACAATTTCCAGATCCTTCAAAGCACTTTCCACTTCGCCGTTTTCTAGGCGAATTCCCGCACGCTCTTGCATCGCGCGGAGGTTTGCCGGGTCAGCCTCCAAGGCCGCATTCAAATCGGCCAATTTCGCCTCAGTCTCTGTCTGCACCCTCGACCGCATCCATAAAGCTTCGCTTTTCTGGGAAGGGTCATCATCGAGGAGTTCGATCGCTTGGGTCGTCGCCTCGAGAACCGCTTTAGGATCTGCACCCTCGAGCGGAAGCATGTTCAAACGGCCGATCAGGAAATAAGCTTCGATTAGTGTCGGGTCATGCTCAACGGCTGCCTGGAGGTTCCTCAGTGCTTCATCTCGTAGTTGGAGTTGTCGCCGTCCGGGAACTCTAAGCATCGCCCCGGCCATTGCTTGACTTCGTTGCAGTTGGACGGAAGCGAGCATGGTTTTGGCGAAGGAAAGGTTTTCTTCATCAAGCCCTTTTTTTATCGCCGACTCGAGAAGAGCGGCGACTGCTTCAAGTTGATCATCGCTCTGGGCATCAATCCTTTGGACGACTGCCTCGTCCAAATCGCCCTGGCCCTCGTTCGATCCGCTCTCTTGGCTTGCCTCTGAATTTGCGTCTTGATTGGGCACCGATTCCTGACCCCAGCTGCTCGGGTGGGTCGCCGAAAGCAGGCCGACAGACATGGAATTTCCAGCCAATTGGAAGAGTCGTGTTAGTGCTGTACTGGATCGCATCGTGGGGACTTCCGTAGGGGGCATGAAATGAACGCTAGTATTATTGTGAGCTGAAAACCGCAGATGGGGCAATCTCACAATTTTATGACGTTTTCGCGATCTCATAGGGATAGCAGGAACCAGCAACTCGTTCCAGATGTCATGCCGAGAGTCGGCCGAAGGCAGTGGGTAGGTAATCGGGGACAATCAGCGATGGGTGGCCTGCTAGTCGTTGGATTACTAGGCTCGAGCCGGTTGATGACGCTAACCAAGCGACGCACTCGCAATGACACATCTTCTAGCGACGGTTTGGTGGAAAAGATCAATGCAATGGCGAAGAAATCGCCATTGGCAAAAGTGGCACAGCTTGGCAAGATGTGCCGCAAATCGTGAAATCAGAACAATGGAAACACCCGGGGGTCACGATGGATACCGCAACCTTCTTTTTCATTTGTCGCGGTGGGATGAGCGATTGGGCGTCCAACGCTCCACCAGCAAAATTCCAGCGAATCACATCGGTCAAGTGTGAATATCACTTGATACGGACAACTAAACACTTACCTGAGGCCCTGAAGGCGACCTCACTGGAGCGAATTTAGATGCAACGAACATTGGTGCTTCTCAAACCGGACTGTGTTCAGCGACGCCTGATGGGGACAATTATCAGCCGCTTTGAGGATAAGGGATTGAAGATCATTGCGATGAAAATGCTTCAAGTCACTCCCGAGTTGTCTCGCCAGCATTACGCTGAACACGTAGAGAAACCGTTTTATCCAAGTCTAGAGTCATTCATTACCTCGGCCCCGGTGGTTGCGATGGCGATCGATGGCCTCGAAGCGATCCGCGTGGTACGCGACATTTTGGGGGCGACCAGCGGCTTAAAGGCAGCCGCGGGGACGATTCGCGGAGACTATAGCTCCAGTCGGCAGATGAATCTGGTTCACGCAAGTGATAGTGAAGAATCTGCTACTCGGGAGTTGGGGCTCTACTTCAACGAGAGCGAATTCTGCTCTTATGAGGAGTCCACCGCCGCATTCCTGCGAGCGGATGACGAGTAGAGAGGCTGCGGTGCTTCAGTCATTTTCAACCGACGGCGTGGTTTGGGTTGTCCCGACCGGCCACGTCGGAAGATGAAGCCTCATACCGACCCCCGAACACGAAAACACGACGCGTTTTGACGCGTCGCGATCGAGTATAGGTACCGGCCATGAATTCGCAGGCGAGTGTTTCGCCTAATTTGAATTCATTTCCTCTTCGGCTCTTGCAGCACGAAGAGCAGCAGCTTCTTGTGGTAGCTTGAACTCTGGACCAGCCGGGAAGTACTGCACATCATCTTGAAGGTAGTAGGGGCTAGGTAGCGTTTGCCCGTTCAGAGAGACCTGACAACCCGTCGCTCCCATCAGGCAGAAGCTTGCCACGAGGGAGAGTGCGATGGATTTGGCGTATCGATTTTTGGAAAGGTTGGCTTTCATCTTGGTTGCCTTCATAACCAGGCGTTCGGGGAGGTCTTGATTCTTGTGTGAACACTTTCGTCACAACCGATATCGACCCGACAACCGTTAAATCTTGACTCCTTGGTGGGTAATTTCTGCAAATTCCTCTGCCGACTGTATCTCCGGTCCACAAATTTCACCGAAAGTCCTCGGCTCTGGATCGATCAGGGACCGGCATTTGAAGTAGATTCCCACTGGAAAACAGTAATGAAATACGGCGCATGACGGGATTTCCTGGGTCGGCGAGGATAATGCTCTTCCTCGCGTGTTCCGCCATCAGTCCCGAGCCAGCAGTAGGGCTCAGATGCCCTGTACGCAAAATGTTTCGCCCGAACGATGCATGCGATCCACCCCAACTTCTCTCTGCACTTTCGTGTTCTGAGTCCGATTTTTCGGGATTTGAGGTGCTGCAGACGGGCTGTCGAGGATTCCCCACGAGGGACTTTGGACGATTGAAAGCATTGTGCCCATTGCATCATTCAGTGGCTTTATGAGTCCAACTCGAACTTAGGTGAGGGGTGTAGCTAGGTTTTCCGATCTCATTCATCGAAGCCGTGCATAGGGACCTCCCCTTAGCTGCCTTGGTTGTGATCCTCGAAATTGTCCTTTGTCATCCTTGATCAGGGTGAACAAGTGTGTCAGTTACCTCCTTCATGATTTGGCAGGCTACCTCCCTTGCTCGCTTCATCGAGAATCAAAGCGATGTTCCTCAATTCCGATCCGATTTTCGTTGCGTACGCAACAAAATAGGTGGCGTCATGCCAGAAGAGAACGCTGCGCATTGCTCTACTCCGGCAGACTCCCGGTCTGGCGTAGATTGCGAAAGCTTTCTGTCATGAAACACTAGGTAGGTGCTGCTTATTTGGCATCGGGTCAGACATTGCAACGGTGACTCTCCCCCGTGTCCACCCTCCAGCTACGCCAATTCACTGGGCGTGCTCGAGAACCTACTTGTCTGGTCGGTTTCCGAGCCACGTCTGTGATTTTTTTAAACCGAGCAATCCATGCCTAAGAAAGATACATTCCGAATTGTAACCCGTGGCGTCGACGGTTCCCTCCTGATTCGCGACTACCCATCGAGTGAGCCCATTTCTGAAATTCACCATCAAGTGGGTGTGGACGATTGCAGTACAGATCTAGAACTCCGGGGTATGCCAATTTTCAAGGGTCTCATCGGCCCTATGCCCGAGGGAAAGACAATTGTCCGCTACGAATCACCCGAAGTCTTTGAAACGCTCACCAAGGAATGGGGTGAGGAAAAACCGAGACGCAGTCGTAGCCGAGGGCGGCGCAGTTCATCCATTGCATCCTAAAGGCTCGCATTGCTAGCTACCGATTTGGCAAAATGGTCTTGTCGGCAAGCCGGCTCACTAGGTAACAGGCAAGGTGAGATTCGCAAAGATAGCTCGATCAATGGTGGTCGGGCTGGAACGATGCGATTGCCTTCGCACTTACCTCGATGAATCAACGTCCATCAGTCCGAGATGTCTCCGAATGCCCAATCGCATTGCATTGGATTCGGCCTGCGTGCGCGGTTGTCCTGCTTGCTTCGCTGGTTTCATTGGTTGGCTGCGGCGCGACCCGAGGCTACAGCGCGACGGAGCAGTTGGTTTTAAGTGATGCGGTAGACAATAGCGTAGCTTCGATTGATTTTCGTCCGCTCGCGGGTAAAAAAGTCTATCTGGATACCAGCTACCTCCGCGCGATCAAAGGCGTTGCCTTCGTCAATGCGGATTATGTCATCAGTGCCCTCCGGCAGCAGATTGTTGCAGCGGGATGTCTCCTCCAGGATGCGGCCGCTGATGCCAAGGTAATTGTCGAAGCTCGCGTCGGAGTTTGGGGCTCGGATGATCACCTGATGACATTCGGCGTCCCTGAGACACAAACCATCGTTGCCGCTTCTTCGATCATTCCGGGTGCCCCACGTGTGCCGAGTATTCCCGAGATTGCGGTAGCTCGGCGAGAGACCAGGCAAGCAGCTGCAAAGGTCATTGCGTTCGCCTATGATCGGGAAACCCGAGAGCCATTGTGGCAATCCGGTGTGAACCGCGCGGTCGCTTCTGCCAACGACACTTGGATACTCGGCATGGGGCCTTTCCAGACCGGATCCGTGCGTAAGCGAACCAAGTTGGCGGGCGATGTAATTGACTTTGGTGATTCCAGTGTTACCGGCGCAAAAGGAAGATTCTTTGAGCGTCCTTTGGTGGACTACACCGCAGAGGTTCAGTTCCAGGAGGGTTGGCCAATTTTTGATCACGGGGGCTTCAGCGGTAATATGCTCGGTATTAACCAAGACGAGGTGGTCGCGGCGCTGACAGGGGAAGAGGGCGCTGAGGAAGAAGCCACTGAGGGGGCAGACGCAGCTGCTGCCGAGAAGGTAGCTGCTGATCCTGAAGTCTCAACCAAGTAGGGGAGATCGTCTGAATCTTTAAAGAGTGGCATGCCATTGGATTCCTCCTCCTGTGACAAGTATCAACTGATTGATTTTGGTGCTGGACGCAAGCTTGAGTTGCTGTCGGGCTACCTCGTGGACCGGCCATCTCCCGCAGCGATCGGGCTGCCACGCCAGAGCCCGAAACTTTGGCGAGACGCATCGGCTCGCTATGATGAAAAACGGCGGACGTGGATCTTTCGCGAGCCCTGGCCTTCCTCTCTGTTGTTGGATTGTGAGAATTTTTCAATGCCCGTGAGGCCGACTCCCTTTGGGCATATCGGTCTTTTTCCTGAGCAGGCAGCAAACTGGCGATGGATTCATCAGCAGGCTCGAGTCATGGAGGCTTCGCGTTCAAACTCTGAGCGGGTCAGGAAAACCGAATCAAACGCTGATGCCTTACCGGAACAAGCTCTAGGATTAAATCTTTTTGGCTACACAGGTGCCTCGAGCATGGCGATGCTTTCAGGCGGATTGGCCGTCTGTCATGTGGATGCCGCGAAACCCAACGTGCAGAGCTGCCGATCTGCAGCCGAGTTAAACGGTTGGCAGTCAGCCCCCATTCGATATCTAGTCGATGACGCATTGAAGTTCGCTAGGCGAGAGGTAAGACGGCAACGACTGTATGAAATGATAGTGCTCGATCCACCGGCTTATGGTCATTCCCCGGCTGGGAAAGCGTGGCGTCTTGAGAGGGATCTTTGGCCTTTTCTAGATGCTTGCTTTCATTTGCTATCTTCTAGCTTTTCGATTCTATTGAAAGGTAATTCTCATAAGGTAGATGCTGAAGACGTCGTCAATTATATCTACCGCTCAAACATTCTAGATCTCGCCGGAACTCCAGATCATGACCCCAACCCGCCAAGGAGGACTTCGGGCCTGCAGGTTGAGTCAGGAAGATCTTGTCTTCGGACTCGATCCGGTCGCTCTTTAGATGCAGGCTTTTTTGTTCGAGTATCTTCGGGAGCTTGATTTGAGGATCCTTTTTAGCTCGACTGGATCCCTGTTTGCAAAAGCTTATCTGCTAGACTGTACCCGAGATCATCGGAATGGCTGACGAAATGCGTTTTGCCAAGAGGATGAAAGTGGAGGCAGAGTTTTCTTCACTCCCGTTTGTATTGATCAAGTGTCAAGTTATTCCAAGGTGATGGATGTCGGTGGACGAGGATCAAGTCAATGTCAACTCGCCTCAGGTAGAGTTGGATGCAAGGCGACTCATCAAGTTTCTGAGTCGGTACCCCGCAATTGCGGTGGCTTTCTCGGGTGGAGTGGACAGTAGCGTTGTTCTCGCAGCCGCGCAGCGAGCTGATTTGTCACGTGTGGTAGCTGTGACCGCTGTGTCACCAAGCGTGGCTCAGTGGCAGTTGGAACTTTCTCAGCAAATCGCATCGCAGGTAGCGGTTGAGCACTGGGTGGTGGAGACCCACGAGATATCTCTTCCCGAGTACCAGAGGAATGACTCCCAGAGGTGCTTCTTTTGTAAGCAAACGCTTTACCGCATGATCTCAAATGAAATCCGCCGAAGATCCGGCGCGGATGCGGATGAGCCAGCCACTCTTTTTCACGTTGCGTCGGGTACCAACCATGACGACCTTGGCGATCATCGTCCAGGCATACGCGCGGGGGTCGAGCAAGAAGTTTTAACGCCGCTGGCAACTTTAGGGCTTGGAAAATCACGGGTGAGAGCTCTCGCGGATCACTGGCGGCTACCCAATCATGACTTGCCCGCGTCGCCATGTCTCGCGAGCCGGATTGCTTATGGTGTCAGTGTAACCCGTGAGCGTTTGGCGAAGATTGAGGAGGCCGAAGGCTGGCTGGCACAGCAAGGATTTAGGGAATTCAGGGTGCGACTGCATGAAGGAGAGCTCGCCAGAATCGAAGTGGCGAGGGAGGAGATGGAGAGGATCGTGCAGCTTGAAGTCTCTGGGAAGCTCTCCAACCATTTGCGCGAAATCGGTTTTCGCTTCATCACTTTGGATCTTCAGGGTTTTCGTAGTGGTAGCATGAATCGAGAGTTGGTAGAGATTGGCGTCAAGCCAAAGGCATTGGGAACTTGAGCGTGATTCTAGCCCCTTGTTGCTCGATTTCAGCTAGACTTGTGGGGCAACCGCTTCTTGGGGTGAAGATGGCAAATGGCGATTTAACACTCATCCGCGATGCGTGATCACTTTCCAGATCTGTGGTGTTAGTTTAGGAATCAACTTGTCTTCCCAAAGAAGGAAAAAGCGTGTCAGATCAATCTGATAACAGCATGCAACCCAAAGATGGATTGAGCAACGCTGAAGAGCAGGATTCCGATTTCGATCGATTTGCTGGTTCGCTAATCGGTAGGCGACTGGGTGATTATCAAGTCATGCGTAAGTTGGGTCGTGGTGGCATGGCGGATGTCTATGCTGCGCGACAACTCTCTCTGGGCCGCGATGTTGCGTTCAAGGTGCTTCGCAGCGAATATGCACGCGACAAGGATTATGTGGAAAGGTTTCGCCGAGAGGCGAGAGCAGCAGCGAAGTTGAATCACCCTAATATCGTTCAGGTTTATGACGTTGGGAGTGTCGATTCCGTTTTTTACATTGCTCAGGAATTGATTGATGGCGGTAATTTACGTGAACGCTTGGAGGAGCATGGGGCGATCGGGTCTGAGGAAGCGATCGAAATGTTGGTGGGTGTTGCCTCCGCGTTGGAACTGGCTGCGGAATCGGGGATCACTCACCGAGATATTAAGCCAGAAAACATCATGCGGTCCTCACGCGGCGCGGTGAAGGTTGCTGATTTTGGACTCGCAAGAATTCAAACGGACATGTCGATGACGCAAACCAGCCTAACTCAGGCCGGTCTGACGCTTGGAACGCCGCGTTATATGAGCCCCGAGCAAGTGCAGGGGCATGCGGTCGATGCCCGCAGTGATCTTTATTCGCTGGGGGTGACGATGTATCACCTGCTAGCCGGTCGTCCACCTTTTGAGGCGGATGATCCGCTGGCCTTAGCTTTAATGCAGCTGCAGGAAACCCCTCAGCCTCTGGATCGGGCGAGGCGAACGCGAGCTGCTGATGGTCAACCCGACCTTCCGGAGTGGCTCATTGCCGTGGTTTCCCGACTGATGAACAAGTCGCCTCAGGATCGTTTTCAAACTCCAAGTGAGCTTTTGGATGCTGTTCACAACGAAGCTGCCATTTCAACGATCAGTGGACTAGGGGTGGGGACGACGGCGGCAACCATTCGCTAACAGCGTGCTGCCGACCAAGCCAGGCAGGTGATCTTGCGGAGACGAATCCTGTTGGCGATGGGAATTCTTGTGCCGTTGTTGCTCACTCTCTACGCAGGCTGGCGTTTCCAAGCCATGGCGGGCCCGACCGTCTCTAGGCTTCTAAATCCTGATACCGTCTCGGGTGAGAAGACCGTTCAAGAACAGTTTCTTATCGCGGTCGACCGAAACGATGAAGCAGGCTGGGAGGCTGTCAGTGACTACTTTCCACCGGAGGGTAGCACCATCAATGCTGGCTATCACGCTAAGTCAAAGATTCAACTCGCTTCCCTGTTCGCTTCACAGGGTAGGTATTCGGAAGCCGAGAACACACTAGCTGCTCTATTGAGGCATCCCACATTGGATTCGATTTATCGAACGATCGTTTTGGCCCGACGCTGCATTGTCTTGGAACAGTGGGGTAAAAATAAGCAGGCCACGGAAGTCCGGCGAGAGCTTCAGTCAGAATACGCTGAGTTGATTGCCGAAAACCCTAGCGGCAGGCAGTTTGTTGATCGTGTTCTAACCCAGCCTGAAAAGTTACTTCTTGGTTTGGCTGATTCTTGAGCATGGAATTGCCTCTCCGTGACTCAGCTTTTGAGCTCTACCCGCTGAGTAGAGCTCGACTCACCACACGTTCGAAATGTATCAAAATGCGATTTTCACCACGTTCGACTCACCGTCTTTTGATCAAAGCAAAGAGGGGACTTCACTCCCTTTCCAGGCGACAGGGGGCGTTGATCCTTCTGGTTGCTGTGTACATCGCGACCCTCTGTCATTCGGCATCTGCACAGAAAAAGATTCGCGGCGATGCTTCGGTGTCCGTGAATGGATCCATCGCTGTGCCAGCAGTCTTCGCGTTGACGACACAGCGTACCGTCCAGGGAGCCAAGAAGGAGTTCCCTTCCCATTGGGGAAGTCCGCCCCGTATGCAAACTCGAGACCTGAGAAACCTACCCGGTGGTTACGGCATGGGCAGCGGTACCCTGGCCCGTTGGATTCAGGAAAATATCAGTCGTGATGAGATCCGAGCTCAGGTGAGCTCTGGTCAGTATTCAGGAAACCCCGATGGCGATGGGAGCATCTCGATAGCGGGTGAATTGAAGCAATGGCACCGCGTGACCTTGACCTTGGATGGGCCATTTGCTCACGAGCTTCAGCGGAACCCAAACCCCTTTACGGATTACCGACTAGAAGTGGTTTTTCGGCACAGTGACGGTCATCGGATGCTTGTGCCAGGTTTTTTTGCTGCAGATGGTAACGCTGCAAACACCTCAGCGGAAAGTGGAACGAAATGGAGGGTCCATTTTGCCCCGGATGCTCCGGGTGACTGGACTTATCAGGTTTATTTTTATTCCGGCACCGACGTCGCTTTGACTTCAGAGGTTGCTTCGAAGAGGGATGCGAAGCCTCATCCACTCTTGCATGGTAAGCGGGGACAATTCGCCATCATTGAAAGTGATAAACAGGGCCGAGATTTACGGGCTCATGGACGCTTGGAGTACGTGGGTGAGCGGTACCTTCGCTTCGCTGGATCGGGTAAGCCATTTTTGAAATTTGGGGCGGATGCTCCAGAGACTTTACTCGGTTACGAGGACTTTGATGGCACGATTGCGATGAAGCCACAAAAGGTGCCTTTAAAATCCTGGGAGCCGCATTTAAGGGATTGGGAGCCCGGGGATCCCACTTGGCGGAATGGCCGGGGGCGGGGGCTTATCGGAGCGATCAATTATCTCTCCGGTAAAGGTTGCAACGCTTTCTCTTTCCTCACTTACAACGCTGGAGGTGATGGCGATAATGTTTGGCCATTTGTTCTCAGGGATGACAAGCTGCACTATGACTGCAGCAAGCTTGATCAATGGCAGATGGTTTTTGATCACGGAACAGCGAAAGGGATGTACCTGCATTTCAAAATGCAAGAAACGGAAAATGACGACGAGCGACACCGAGGTCAATCTACAGGTGTTCCCGAAGCCTTAGATGGTGGCGCGCTGGGTAAAGAGCGGATGCTGTATTGCCGCGAATTGGTGGCTCGCTTCGGACATGCCCTCGCTTTGAATTGGAATTTAGGTGAAGAGAACACTCAGACAACCACTGAGCAAGTGCAGATGATGCGATACATCGAGCATCTCGATCCTTATGATCACCCCATTGTGCTGCACACGTATCCCGAGCAACAAGAAAAGATTTATCGGCCACTGCTGGGGCAGCAGTCACCGCTTGCGGGCCTGTCTCTTCAGAACAGTTCGATTTCAGATACGCATCGCCAAACCTGTTTCTGGGTCAAGGAAACCGCGGCTTCAGGTCGCCCACTCGTGGTTGCTTTTGACGAATCAGGAAGCGCTGCACATGGTCAATGTCCAGACCTGGGCTATCAGGGATTCGATGGCAGTGATCGAAATGGGAAGAAGGTTTACACCGAGCATGATGTGCGTCGGAAGACGCTTTGGGGAACCCTGATGGCTGGTGGAGCGGGATGCGAATATTACTTCGGCTACCAATTCGTGCAGAATGACTTGGTGTGCGAGGATTGGCGGAGTCGCGATCGTAGCTGGGATTACGGTCGGATCGCGTTAGGTTTTTTTGAGAAGCAAGAGATTCCATTCCCAGAGATGCGCGAATATGACGCTTTGATTGGGAACCTTGAGCATGGGAACACGGGTTATTGTTTTGCCAAGCCCGGTATGATCTATCTCCTCTATCTTCCGCAGGGAGATCTTGACGGACTCGATTTATCGAAGGATTCCCGAAGTTATTCTGTGCGTTGGTTTGATCCCAAAAAGGGAGGCGAGTTGCAAATGGGGAGCATCAGCGAAGTGGAAGGAGGTGGAACGATCCGTGTGGGTACCGCCCCGTATGAAGTCAATCAGGATTGGCTGGTGATTTTGCGGGCAAAATAAAGCGAGATTCCGCTCGCTTTTGTTTTTCCGCTTACCAACAGAGCGTGCCGACTGGCTGAGTGGTTCGACTGTGCGTTATAGTACAGGCCACCGGGGAGGTTCTTCCCCTCATTCTTCATCCCAAACCCTTTCTGGCAACCTCATGAATTCATTTGACCTGTTCAATTGCCTGACGCGTCAATCTTCAGTGAGATCCTTCACTCTCGCGATTTTGTTCTGCCTGGTGAGCAGTGGATCCGCTTTTTGGGGAGCAACGCTCTGGGGGCAGGATGGAACTGGCGAAGAAAACCAAGTTAGCTATCCGAAAGCTCTGACGGTGAGCGGTGACCAGAATTTCGTCGTCGACCTTGACTTGCCGGGTGTCTGTGAGATCAACGCAGGAAAAACGCTATTCTCCAAAGGCTCAAATCTCCTTCGGAAATCGATGAACCGTCCCCACTGCGTCACTTCACATCCCTCGGGCGGTATTTTAGTGGGGGATTCTGCGACGCGTGAGGTCTACTGGATTGAAAAACAGGGCGCGGAACCGAAGCCACTGACCAATGGATACATCGGCATTCCGATGGCCCTCGCTGTCGCTCCCGATGGTAAGACTCTGTATGTGGGTGATGCAGAAAAGCGTGCCACTTTTCGCTTACCCATCGAGGGTGGCGAGGGTCAAGTGGTGGCACGGGTCCAGGCACGGGGTTGCGCCAGTGAGTCCGTTGGGCTGTTGCGCGCGATCACGGCTGCAGCGGAAGCGAGTCCACGAATTGACACCAGCTCTGGTGACGTTGAGGTTCTCGTTGGTGATCGTCCGTATCAGTTCCCCAACTCCATTTGTTGGGTTGGTGAAGAAGGTTTTGTCACTGACACCTACGGCAAGGCAATTTGGCGATTCACCGCGGATGGTAAGACAGAGAAGTGGCACGAGGGAGCTCCGCTTGAACGTCCAGTGGGCATCGCATCCTCCGGATCCACTCTCTTGGTGGCTGACCCAAAGCTCAAGCAGGTTTTCGAGTTTGACTTGGCAACCAAAGAAGCCAAGCCTCGCATGTAATCAGATCACCTCTTCTCGCACTTGCGTTAGAGCGATCAACTCGGCGTCAGACAGGAGTCCCGTCACAGGGATTTCTTTGCTCACCAAACTACTCTGCTTCTTCGCTGAAACGCGGCGTTTCACGAGCGAAGCGACTTGCTATGTCCGTAAGCCCCGCGACCTGACAATGCGTCGCGTCTCTAAGATTTTGAGTTCCTCCTCTGCTTCTTATGTTTTTTATCGCAAGGAACGTTCGAATGCGATTTTTTAACCGTTTGCTGACCCGGAGGGGTTGGTGGGTGTGCCTCGGTATTACTGCGTTTTCCTTCGAATGCGAATCCCGGATGGCTTTCGGGCAGCAGGGCACCGAGGGAGTCTCTCAGCGTTTGCATGCGCAGGTACCGCGATATTGGGAGTTACCAGACCGTACCGAAGAGTTG
>JAAXIK010000435.1 GCA_012270385.1 Rubripirellula sp.
TAATCCTGCGACGATGTTGAACATTGGGTCAGTGAGAGAGTTTCGAAGTAGGTCCTCGGGGGAGAGAGTATGGCGACCTGCTCGTTTGCTTAGCGGGAATTCAAATTGAGCGATTCCGGAGAAGCTTCGGTAAATCACTTCAGTGCAGACCATGCGGTCGCTTCGAGTAAAATCGAAATCAAAATCGTACGGTTTGCCAATATGCTTTGAGGCTCGATCAATCGTTTCCGAGAGATCACTATCCGAAAGATTCGGGCGTATGACAATCATCGCGTCATTTTGAAAAGTTGAATCCAATGAACGATTCTTCACACCATCCTTCATGGATTCAATCACCCTGCCCTCTCCAATGGAGAAAGCTGAATGTGGCCAGAAGCCTGGTAAAAAGTAGTTGGTGAGGGCGTTTTCTTTTCTCGTAATCAGAATATCACCTCGCAAAATCAACGACTTCATTCCTTTTGCAATATTCTCTGGTAAATGGGGCTGATGGCTTGGCGAGGTGGAAAGCGACCCAATCGCGATGGCACCAATTTGTTGAATCCCATAGATGGCGTTGGCGATACCTTTCTGGAGTAGAGCTGCCGTTACTTGCTCACTTCGGTCCTGAATACGGCTCTTCACGTATCTCGCTGTGGAGACCTCCAGAGCCGCACCACGCTCGGTGATCAACTCCGTTAGTGGACTCAGATCCGGGTGCAGTTTGACGTGCTTGGTGATCTCTGGTTGATGAGTTTCGTAAAACTCTCGAGCTTCTCGAATACGAATCGCATTAGCTGGAGCGGTCAGTGATCTTTGTATTTTTTCAAACGCATCTTCACCGATTGCCAAGTTAGGCTGCGCTTCATTGAGTTTGGAGCGAATAGCGGGTTCATTGGAAAGATAGTGCCGAAGAAATCTCGCTGCTTCCACTAGCAGTATGGCAGCGCTGTAAGCAATCAGGAAATCCGTGATGCCGATCCGATTGATGTTGCGATCTTTCTTAGCGACTGCGTCGATGATCTCGTGCAGCATCGCTCTGGCCTGCTGGTAGGATCCCCAGTTTGCGAGAACTCTATCTTCTTCATCAGGCGTGAAGTATCCACGGTCCCTGACAGTCGTCGAGATCAAGCTTTCTTCAGCCGTGCGCCTTAGTTGATTCAGGTGAACCGCAATTTCGGTTACTGCTTCAATGTCTGCCCGTTGGTGGGACTCGAGTTGCATCTCCGTCACAGCTTACTCCTCATGCTTGAGGCTGATCTCAAATGCCGAGTATGCAACCATGACGTGGAGGTTGCGGCTTCTGTTCTCGGGCTTTGTTTACTGTTGGTGTTGGTATGTGCGCCGCTTTGGGTTTCAATTTCCCTTGCCTTCCCTATTTTAGCTCATTCAGCCGATGCACTGTTGCTTCGGTGTTAGGTGGGCGTCTTAGGGTGAATGATGGGGCTGAATTTGCTGGCTGTGCCATGTGTCTTGAGTTTAAAACAACGAGTTTTCACACACGATAGGTCAGTTTGATGTTGTCTCCGAACGTTTTGACCTCTTCTAGCTGCAGCCGCGTTGCATGTTGGATCTCCGCTGATCCTTTTCCTCCAAGTGGGCTCAGCGCCTCTTGGTTCCCAACGACCATCGAGCCAAGGTAAACATGTATTTCGTCAATTGATCCTGCATCGGAAAGGCTACCTAGCAGCTCACCACCGGCTTCCACCAGAACATTGGTCATCTCTTGCTGGCCCAATGATTGGAGGGCCGAATCGATAAATCTTGTTGATTCGGTCTCTTGGATACGATGAATGGTTGCTCCCATTTTCTCGGCTTCCTGAATTTCAATCTCTTGAAGCACTGGGCTTGTGAAAAGTTGCAAGGGTATGTCTTTCGCCGTGCGCATCAAATTGGAAGATGCATTGGGAAGTGTGCTTTTGCAAAACACGATGCGTTCCGCAGTTCTTGGAGCGTTTACTCCTTGACCGACCAGCCTTGCATTTAACGTTGGGTTATCCGAGCGAACCGTGCCCATGCCGGTGAGGACTCCGTCTACTCTCGCGCGAGTGCGGTGGACATCTTGTCGAGATTCTTCATTGGTGATCCACTGACTATCACCGGTGTGCGTTGCAATCTTACCGTCTGCTGTCATTGCCCACTTGGCAATGATCCATGGTTTGCCATGTATGACGCGTTTGAGGTAGGGTGAGTTCAGTTTGACCGCATGGTCGCGAAGCACGTTGGTCGTGACCTCGAGTCCTGCATTCTTTAAATGGTTCACTCCACCGCCAGCGACCTTTGGAAAGGGGTCTTCCATCGCAATCACAACTCGACCTACTCCCGCCTGAATCAAGGTCTCCGAGCAGGGTGGCGTCTTTCCATGATGGCAGCAGGGCTCAAGTGAAACATAAGCAGTTGCGTTCTCTAGTCGACTCGTTCCCGAGGAGCGAATGGCTTCCACTTCCGCATGATCTCCTCCGAAGCGTCGATGATAGCCCTCTCCAAGTACGCTCCCATCTCTCGCTATCACGCAGCCAACCATGGGGTTCGGTTCCACTGCACCCTCACCTTTTTTCGCAAGCTCTAACGCTCGCCGCATAAAGTGTTCGTCAGTTGCGTCATCAAGAGCGATGGGGTTGTTCATCGGTGTGCTTCGATGGATTGGATGGAGAGTTCCCTCAATGGGTTTGGCTTACGCTAATGTTTTGAGACACCTCATCGTCATCCGGATGTTACTTTTTTATGGGTCAATCCATTCCTGGAACCCAAAGTTTGCCTCCGCCGCCTCCACTGTCTTGACTAGGAGTTTGTTGGCCTTGGTCGGGTGTCCAGAGATCGCCACCACTTGATCCCGAGGATTCTTGTGCGGGTGATGGTGCGCCAGAGCGAGGTGCGCCGTCAGGGCCGATCAGGCCATAGGACATTAGCATCTGCTGAAGCCTCGCCATCACTTCGGGGTCATTACCGTATTGAGTGGTTAGACTTTGAATCGTTTCTTGGAACCCTTGAGGGTCACCTGCTGCTAAGCGAAGGCTAACTTCGCTGAGGAGTAGCTGAGATGTAGGCAAGTTGTTTTCTTCTGCGAATGCTTTCGCCGTCCCCCCGGCGTCCAATGCTTTGTCGTTCTGTTTGGCCGTGTTGACCAAAGTCATGTGTGCAAGCATCTTCGCAGGTTTCTGTTCCTCGCTCAGGTCGGCATCGATCAATTGTGTTGCGAACCGACGAGCCGCAGGGGTGGCCGAGATTTGTTGACAACGCT
>JAAXIK010000072.1 GCA_012270385.1 Rubripirellula sp.
GGTATTCCGATTCGCTCCATCCACCCTCGGGACCGATCGCAACATGGATAGCCGGGTGATCGTCACTTGAAAAATGCGATCTAATCGATTTGGCGTCAGGGTCAGGATGTGCGATGAACTTTTCACCAACTCGATCTGCCTGAAAGTAGTCTTTGGCTGTTGATACCGGTCCAAATTCCATCAGATGATTTCGGCCACTCTGCTTACATGCTTCAATGATTACTTTCCTGAGTTTGTCCATATTCGATTCGGACGGTGGACGCTGAGTGCGTTCGGCAACGAGTGGTGTGACGTGTTTGATTCCAAGTTCCGTTAGTCGCTCCACCAGTTCCTTGGCTCGCTCGGGCTTAGGTAAGGCAATCGCCATGTTGACTGATCGTTTGGGTTCGCGGTCGACAAGCGTTGCATGTTCAGTGCCGCAAACACACCGATTGCGGCCGATTTCGATGATCCGTGCCGCTGCCTGTAACCCTAATCCATTGAATAGTTCAACATCATCTCCGACCTTCACACGCATGACTCGGGTGGCGTGTTGAGCTTCTGTAGGGGGCAGTGCAACGGAGCGTCCAGTTTCCGCAAGATCAGGTACGATATATCGTATTGTCATCTTGTGTGGTTATTAACTCTCTCTCGGGGTGACGAACGCTACTTCTTCTGTGTCATTCGCTGTGATTTCAGATTCTGGATATAACCTTTCAAACTTTGGATCCTATCTGATTTTGATGGATTGTTATCCGAACTCAAGTTGTCTCTCGAGATTTTGGCTCAGAACATGGCGTTCTTTTGTTAATTCGGATGTTGGCCGAGGTGGGCGTGCAGATCGTTTTCCGTGGTAGTTCGCGATTCAAGTCATTTCACTTATTCGCCGATAAAGGGTTGCGGTGAAGTGTCGGCTTCCATGGTGAGCATGAGTTGAGGGATTTGCTCGCTCTGGAGTCCGATCTAAAAGTCAGTGGATTGAATGGTTTCACGCGGACTGATGTTTTAGATATCCATCCTTGGGCGTTATAGGGCGATGGGTCTTGTTGGATTATCGAAATCACTGGGGATTGCTTGATCTGCCCTTCGATCTTGCGGGGGGGCGGCAAATCTTTCTGTCCTCAGCTCACCGACGTTTGATAGCAGATCTAACTAGCCTGATGGCTTCCTCGCCAGTGCTTATACGGTTGGAGGCTTCACGCAATTCAGGGCTCACAACACTTCTCAGCTATCTCGCACAGATGAAGGGTTTGGGGCATCATGCCATTCATGGGATTGCTTCGAGGGAGAGTCAGGAATTCACTGCGGAGACAATTGCCCCTCTTCTTGGCGCCGTTGAAATTTGCCAGAAGAGTAGTCAGAAGGATTTACTAAACCTTGCTGTGTCGGTGATTGAATCCGATTTCCGAAAGGGTATTTCGACCATTTGGATGCTGGATCGTCCCGATAGTTCTCTCTTGAAATTTGCAATGGATCTCGCAGGGGAATGTGATGGTCTATCTCTAATTCTTGCTGACACAGCAGAGTCACTTGATCTGCGTAATCATTTCGTTTCCCAACAAAAGATGGGCCAGCATGATCTTTGTATCGGTCGCCTGAGCAGACCAGAAACGCAGTCTTTTCTTCGATCCCAAATCCTTGAGGTTGGGGGCACGGAAGGAATCTTCAGTGATTTTGCATCTCGCCTGATTCACGAAAAAACTTCGGGTAAGATAGGTCTTATACAGAAACTCGCCGACCAGTCGATGCAACTTGCTGCGGCTCTCAAGCGACGTCAGGTGACTGCTGACGTTGTTGCTGACGTGGCAGAGAAATCACACGTCAGGGCTGCTTGAGCTCAAGCTTTCCACTTCTTGATCTTTCACTTTCGTGAGCATTCCCTATCCGTCTCCTTGATGCTATTGCCGGTTGTAACGACTTTTCCATCTCGGCAAATCTAAACAAGATGTTTTCTTAGGTGAATCGCCATCGATTCCTTCTAACCCATCAGCATCGGGTAGGGTTCAGAGCACGAAATCCAACCTGAGCTATATGCGTTCGGATTCCCTTTCTTATGCACTAAGTGAAGTTGTACTGAGGATTTGCTGCAACAGGTAAGTGCGACACATAGCAGATGGGCAGGTGGAGACTTTCAGTAAATGGATCGGAGATCTTGTGCTGGATACGTCTCGTTTCAAGCTAAACAAAAAGTGGTTCCCATTGAATATTTGGAATAAATCATGAGTGGTTCGGTTCGATATCAACCCGATTGGTCTGATGTAGAGAAATATCGCCCAATGATTCTTGGGGGAATTGGAGTTCTCTTCGCTCTGATTCTGCTCTACACCGGTATCTATACGGTTCAGGCTGAATCGCAGGGTGTTGTTCTCCGGTTTGGGAAGTACATCAAAACGGTAGACCCCGGTCTCCGCTTTAAGATTCCCTTTGGAGTTGACCATGTATCGATCGTTCCGGTGCGAAGGCAACTCAAGCAGGAGTTCGGTTTTGCGACCGTAGAGGGCTCCACTAATCCAACTCAGTACTCGAGCGAGCAATCGGCAGAACGGAGTATGGTTACGGGTGACCTGAATTCAGCGACCGTCGAGTGGGTGGTTCAGTATCGAGTGCGAGATCCACAACTCTATCTATTTAAGGTTCGTGACCCAGGTCTAACCCTTCGTGATTTATCCGAGTCCGTGATGAGGACGGTGGTTGGTGATCGCACCGTTGATGAGGTGATCACTGTTGGACGCCAAGAGATTGAGGTGGAGGCATTGTCTAGTCTCCAAGGTTTGGTGGATCGATATGAGCTTGGCTTGAGCATTGATCAGGTTCAATTGAAAAATGTGAATCCTCCCTTGCCTGTTCAGCCTTCGTTTAACGAAGTGAATCAGGCTCAGCAAGAGAGGGAGCAGATGGTTAATGTTGCCAACGGTGAGTACAACAAAGAGGTCCCGAAGGCGAGAGGCGAAGCGGATCAGAAGATTCAAGCTTCGGAAGGGTATGCGGTAAAGAGAATTAATGAAGCGCAGGGTGACATTGCTCGCTTCAACGCTCTTTTCACGGAGTACTCCAAAGCACCTGAGGTAACGAAGCAAAGAATCTACATTGAAACCATGCAGGATGTATTACCGAGTTTAGGGAGAAAGATCATCATTGATGAGGAGGCAAGTCAGATCTTACCTCTACTCCAATTGTCTACTGAAGCGGCGGGAGGTGCCAAATGAATCGAACATTAGTTTCCCTAGCACCGATCATTGGAGTGGCATTGCTCTTCTTTGGACTCAGTGCTGCGTATACCGTGGATGAAACCGAGCAGGTCATTATTACTCAATTCGGTAAGCCGATTGGGGAGCCCATACGTAGTTCCGGGCTGCATTTTAAAGTCCCGTTCATACAGGAAGTGAACCGGCTTGATAAGAGGATTTTGGATTGGGATGGTTTTCCTAGTGAGATGCCTACCAAGGATAAGACCTACATCGTTGTCGACACATTTGCGAGGTGGCGAATTGATCAACCGGAGCAATTTTTTCTCCGCTTGAGGGATGAAAGAAGTGCCCAGTCCCGATTGAATGACATCCTCGGTAGTGAAACCCGTAATGCGATCGCAAAGCACGAATTGATCGAGGTTATTCGGACCACCAAGAATCGTGAACCTGTGCAAGACACCATCATTCCCGATGTGGTGGGGCAAACCGATTCTCCAGGCACGATAGGAGTGCTTTACAGCATCAATAAAGGCAAAGCCAAAATTGAAGAGGAGATATTTCAAGAAGCTTCGGCGAAGTTGGCTGATTTTGGAATTGAATTACTGGACGTTCGTTTTAAGCGAATTAACTACAACGAAAGTGTTCAAAAACGAATCTATGACCGGATGATCAGTGAGCGTCAGCAGATAGCGGAAAGATTCCGCAGTGAGGGTGCGGGTGAGGCAGCCAAGATATTGGGGCGTAAAGAAAAGGATCTCCTTGAAATTGAGTCCGAAGCCTACAAACGTGTTCAAGAAATTCGAGGTGAAGCGGATGCTTCAGCTACTGAAATTTATGCTTCCGCATATAATCAAAGCGATGATTCAGTGGCTTTCTATCAATTCATTAAAACGATGGAAACCTATAAAGAAATGCTGGATAGGGACAGCACCATGGTGTTCACCACGCAGAGCGATATTTTCAAGTTTTTGAAGCGAATCGAAACGAAATAGCGGATAACGCCGTGAAGTGGGCATGGGCGGCGCCACGTTTAGCGACGCCCAGGAAGGCTTCTAGCCCGAATATTCCGAACGTTTGATATTTGTTTTCCTAAAAAAACGAATGTTTAGCTCATCTCTGCCGATATTAGGTCTGTGAGGAACTCGACTGCTACGGGTTCCGGTCTGCGCCTTGATGTTTTGAGCGCTCGCACGCCTTGAGGACGCAGCCGAGCTTCTGCTATCGTTCGGACCCAATACCCTATGCTCTTTGTGGATAACCGCGATAACGGTTCAGCGTTGATGAGCTTGCTGTTGCTAAGTTCGTGGCGCCTTCTACTCAGCGGATGCTCGCGGCCTTGGTATCGTCAGCAAGCGTATCACGATGCCTACGCTATGATCGAGGAAAAAGGGGGTTTTCTCGATCACGGATCCGTCTATCCCGATCCTCAGTCCCGCTTAAGGGATCCTTTTTCAATTGATGAACCACCCATGCCACCGGATGACCCGATCTCTAACCGTTTGATGCGGGAGGTGGATGGGAAGAAGGGAAGTGATGCTTGGGATCAATATGGCAAGCTCGAGACGGTGGAGCCTGCTGGCTGGGATGATACGTTACCTCGTAATTTTCGAGGTAATGTGGAGCTGGATCTAAACGGTGCGATAAAGCTTGGGAGGTTGAATTCTCGCGAATACCAACAGCAACTGGAGACGCTCTATTTATCAGCGTTGAATGTCTCTCGAGAACGTTTCCAGTTTGACTATCAATGGTTCGCTGATGGGATTCTTGATCAAAGCTATCGGGGGTCGGGTATCGGTGGTCGAAGCGAGACGGGGCTCGATTCTTCGATCTTATTTCGCAAAACCCAAGCGGCGGGCGGTGAGTTCGTCGTCGGCTTGGCAAATTCTTTACTGTGGGATGTTTGGGGGTCTGGCAGTGACACTTTCGGATCCACAATCGATTTTGCGCTTCGCCAACCCCTATTGCGATTTGGAGGTCGAGCCAGGGTTCTTGAGCAGTTGACCCAGAGTGAGAGGAATCTATTGGCCAATGTGAGGCAAATGCAGCAATACCGACAAGGGTTTTATGTGCGTCTGGCAACGGGCCGCAACAACGGAAGTGGGCCATCTACTGGCTCGAACGTTGGGCAGTCAGGCTTGGGGGTAATTGCTGGTTTTCCAAGTGGCCGAAACGGTGCACCCTCGGCGGGAGGTTATCTCGGCTTGCTTCAGGATCAGCAGGAGATTAGGAACCAAGAGGCAAATGTAGTCGCCCTTCGTGACAGTGCTGCTCAACTTGAAGCTGCCTTCGACGCTAATCGAATCAGTAGCCGATTACAGGTGGATCAAGCTCTACAGGCTCTGCTTAACGCACAGAGTAGTCTTCTTGCATCTCGAGCATCATATGATAGCCGAGTGGATGCATACAAAATCTCACTCGGTTTGCCCCCCGATTTACCAATCGATATCAAAGACCCACTTCTCGATCGATTCATATTGATTGATAAAAGTCTCACGGATCTACAGGATGAAGTTGCTGAAGCCCTTCTGCTAATTCGAAAAGGCAGAGCGGAACCGAATACGGAAACGATGAAAGACCAGTTATTGATCGTTCAGGAATTGGATCCAAAAATTAAAGATCAACTTGATCTCGTTGCGGCCAGTTTAAATCAACTCATTGAACGCATTCCTGCCAGATTAAAACAGTTGGAGTTGGTTGCTGAGCAAGTGGAAGACCTCGAAGCGGATGTGGATCCACGCGTTTATGATCAAGAGCAGTTCAACGCACGAGTCGAGTTTTTGAGACAAAGAGTGCCTCAGATCAATCGTGAGTTCACGGAGACACATCGGCGACGCGAAACTTGGTTGTCGAATTTGGCTACAACCGAACCCGCTGCTGCTCACACGGAACTCGTTAACCTGACCACTCGTCTCTCCGACCTACTACTCGAGTTATCCCTAGTGCACGCAGAGGTCAGGCTCCAGGGTATTTCTTTAGTGCCTATTAAGATGGAGCCGAAAGAAGCGTTGGAAATCGCTCGTGTTCATCGATTGGCTTGGATGAACGCGAGATCCAATTTGGTAGATTCATGGCGGAGGATCGAAGTCGTCGCCAACGACCTTCAGAGTGATTTAGATGTAGTCGTGAGTGGTGATTTAGGCACGAGGCCAAATAATCCAGTCGCATTCGACACAGATTATTCAAAAGTTCGAATGGGACTTCAGTTGGATACTCCTACCACAAGGTTGATCGAGCGTAATCGATACCGTACGACGCTCATTAATTATCAACGCGCGCGACGAGATTACATGCTTTTCGAAGATCGTGTGGAGCAAAGTCTTCGTAATACACTGCGGATCGTAAAGCTGAGTCAGATCAATTTGGAGGTTCGTAGAGCGGCGGTAAGGGTTGCCATTGCTCAGGTGGATATTGCGCGGCTGCGACTTAATCCACCCGTTCGCCCCAATCAGCCGACAAGAACTTCCCCAACTGCTGCTCGTGACTTGGTGTCTGCATTAACCGACCTGCTTAACGCTCAAAATGATTTGCTAAATGTTTGGGTGAGTTACGAAGTGCTACGAGTCTTGATTGAGTTTGAGATGGGCACGATGCAAATCAACGATCAAGGGGTCTGGCTCGATCCTGCTTTGGGGGATGATCAGGTCTATCATCATCTTCCGAATTCGCAGAAAGTAAAAGTGCAGCAATCCTCCAATGAAATATCTGAGTTTCCTATTTCTCATGGCATCTCGGCACTGGAGAATGATTTCGAAAGTCCACAACCGGTCGTGGTTGAGTTGAATGTGCAGCCTTAATTTTGAGTGAGTGAATTCCTTACGGGTCTGTTCGAGTGGATGCATCCTCGATCTATCCCCAGTTTTTAGCGAGTTGAAATAAAGAAATGGGTCGCAGATTGCCCCTTTTTAGCCGTTAAATTCAGATGGGGTCTGATGAATGCAGGGGCATTGAGCGAGATGTCTGTAGCAATAATTGGCCACCTGGTTATACTGAAAGGGCTGATAACCTAAGCGTTTTCAGTCCCGCCAACCTTGCCTTCCGTACCCCCGTCGGTGATGAGAGCCTGCTCTCGTTTGACTAAGAAGTGTTCTATGCTGCCGTCACTGCAGCTAGGTGAATCGTCAGCCCATCGACCATTTCTCATCTACCTTGCGTAGGTGATACCTTCCAGCGAGTTTGAGATGCGTCATCAACGCAAGCGATCTGGTTTCCTGCAATCGACCCTCATCTTCTGTATCACCATTAGTGTTGCAGCCTTGGTTCTAATACGTTTTGTAGGGACCGACGAAGATCAGTCACTGGGCTTTTTTGAAGAAGATCCTAGCCTCGAACTGCTGACCACGCTGGCTGAGATATCTGATTTCGAACATCGGGTTATCGAGCGAGGCGAACTGCAAAGTTCGAGTAACGTGGAAGTGCGTTGCGCAGTGAAAGGACGCACGAGCAGCAGCACCATTAACATTCTTGAGATTGTACCTGAGGGGACTTGGGTCGAAGAGGGAGATTTTCTCGTCAAGCTCGACGATGCAGCTCTGCAGAAGCAGTTGGTGCAACAGCAGATTATTTGCAGCTCGAGTGAGTCAGCCGCAATCGAAGCAGAGGCTGATCTCGAATCCGCAAAGTTAGCACTCTATGAATATTCAGAGGGGACGTACGTTGAGGATCTTGCGAAGCAACAGAGTGAGGTCTTCGTTGCCGAAGAGAATCTCAGGCGAGCAGAAGAGTACCTTCAGTACAGTAATCGGTTAGCCGAGCGAGGATATATTCCGGATGCACAGCTGGATGCGGATCAGTTTGCTCTGGAGAAAGCTAGAAAAGAGCTTGGTGTGGCAAAAACGAAACTGGAGGTGCTCAGCAAGTTCACGAAGGAAAAAATGCTAACACAGTTGGAAGCGAAAATTCAAACCGCTGAAGCTAAGCTCAAGTCTCGTCAGAAAACCCTCGAACTGGAAAATAAGGAGCTTCAGGAGATAGAGGCTCAAATTGCTTTGTGCCGCATCACGGCGCCAGTTCAAGGTCAAGTTGTCTACGAGCAAAACCGCAGGAGCACAAGCACAACGATTTTGATCGAGGAAGGTGCGCCGGTCCGAGAACGTCAGGTAATCATTAATTTACCTGATCCAAGCAAAATGAAAGTCATTGCTAAAGTGCACGAATCGAGAATCGGGTTGGTCGCTGAGGGGCAGGTTGCGGAACTTAAACTTGATTCGTTGCCCGACACTCCTCTCACCGGAAAGGTAGTTGAGGTGAGCGAGTACCCACTTCCGCCCGTGAGTGTTTACACCGCTCACGTGAAGGAGTACGAGGTGGCCATTCAGATTGATGATCCTCCTCGGGATTTGAGGCCGGGGATGACGGCAGAAGCAAAAATTTTGGTTGAAAAAATGAACGACGTGCTCCAGTTACCCATCGAGGCGATTCAGGAGCGTGATGGTGTTTTCTATTGTGCCATTCCCAACGCGGACGGTGGGATCGAAACACGGGAGATTCAATTGGGCAAAGGGAATGAAACCAGCTTGATTGTGGAGTCAGGTCTCAAGGCTGGAGAAACCGTCGTTCTCAATGTGGGTGATGAGACCATTCTTGATCAGATGGAGTTTCCCAACACTACCGATCAGCCACCCGAAAAGTCGTGATGAAGAGACCTGCTGTTTGATGAGCGAGATCAACACCGCCGGATCCGATGCGGCACAGGTTGCGTTGCGAGTGAGAGGGCTTTGCAAAGACTACCAACTTGGTGCGCAGGCTGTTCGAGTACTCAAAGGAATCGATCTGGATGTTCCACGGGGTGACTATGTCGCAATCATGGGGCCTAGCGGTTCAGGGAAAAGCACCTTCTTAAATCTACTCGGTGGCCTTGATTCACCGACGGCGGGTGAATATTTCATCGGTGACCGGAACGTAGCTCAGTTAACCGACAACGAATTATCTGCAATCCGAGCAGAACGAATAGGTTTTGTTTTCCAAGCTTACAATCTTTTGCCACAGCTTGATGTCGTCGAGAACGTGGAAGTCCCGCTCGCCTACAACGGTGGAATGACCCGTAGCGATCGACAGCGTACTCAACGATTGACAGAGCTTGTGGGTCTTGCAGGGCGTACAGAACATCGTCCGACGGAGTTATCTGGTGGTCAACAACAACGCGCGGGAATTGCCCGTAGTCTAATCAATCAACCCGAGTTCATTCTTGCTGACGAAGCCACCGGTAATTTGGATAACGGGACCACAGCGGAGATTCTTGACCTGGTCGATGATCTCAATCACCAAGGTGTCACCATTGTTATGGTGACCCACGAGGAGGAGGTTGCTCAGCGAGCCAGACGTATTGTTCGTCTTCGTGATGGTCAAATTGAGAGTGATGATCGAATTCGAAATCCCAGTGATGAGAATCCCGCTGCATCCCTACAGCCACGTCGAGGTACACCCTCACGATTACGATTAAGATCCAAGGATGTGCGCGTCGGCTTGAAGACTCTGCTAATGCATCCGCTCCGTTCCATGTTGACAATCCTTGGGATTTTCATTGGCGTAGCTAGTGTGATTTGGTTGTTGGCGATCAGTGAGGGAATCGCGGATAAGGCGAATTCTCAAATTGAAGAACTGGGCGCCAAGAACATCATCGTCATGACCTCCAGGCCTTCTTCGGAGGAGTTGGATGGTAAGCGAGTTTATTATTATGGATTGACCGAAGAAGATTGTTGGCTACTCGAAAAGAATATCCCCTCAGTCGATTTGGTGATTCCGTTTTATCGTAACAATGGTCGCCAATTCCGATATGCGGATCGTGTTACGGTGGGGGAGATCAATGCATGTACCCCCGAGTACCGAGACCTGTATTCTCTGAAGTTACGTCAAGGACGCTTCCTTCATCAGCGTGACATTGAAACCGCCGATAACGTCTGCGTGCTTGCTGCTGCGGTAGCCGATACACTTTTTAAGCACGAGGATCCGGTTGGGAAATCCATTCAAGTTGTTGATGACTTCTTTCGTGTGGTTGGTGTAGTGGAGGCCAGAGAAGAGCTTGAAAGCGTCGAGGATACCAGTCGCAGTCAAGATTTTTCGGACAATGTTTACCTGCCAATAGAAACTTATTGGCGAAGGTATGGCGAAGCTTATTCCGTTGGGAATAACGGTGGTCGCGCACTGTCTCAAATCACTTTGCGTTTGAAAAATCAGGAGGATGCGGTGGCAACGGGGCAGGCAGTGGATCAAGCTTTGTCTCGGAGTCACCTGTTTACGGATTACAAAATCGGCGTCCCTTTGAAACTGCTGGAGCAGGCTAGGAACACGCGAATGATGTTCGTAGCCATGATGGGATTGTTAGCCGGGATCTCGCTTTTGGTTGGCGGCATTGGGATTATGAATATCATGCTCGCCACGGTGACGGAGCGAACGCGAGAAATCGGGATTCGAAGAGCTCTCGGAGCTAGACGCATCGATATCACTCGACAATTTCTGATTGAAACGGTGTTGTTAAGTGTTGCCGGGGGGGTCACCGGTATTCTGGCTGGGTTGACCTGCGGGAAAGCTCTGGAAGCGTTCCGATGGATACTGAACCAAGGATTCCCCGAAATCATGGAATCACTCCCAGATACCGTTCAAACGATGGAACCCATTATCATTCCTTGGTCGATTCCTCTAGCTTTCTTTATCTCCTTGTTCGTGGGTGTAGTGTTTGGCCTCTACCCGGCACGCAGAGCAGCAACGATGAGCCCGATTGATGCGTTGAGGCATGCTGGATAGCGCTTGGCTTAATGTGTGGGGGCATTTCTAAAAAGAAGAGGAGCCCCAGTCGAATCCAACTCTGAAATCAACACCTGGTCGTTTGTCTATTTGGTGTTTATAGAAGTCGACTGTCAGTCTGTGGTTGAGAAGGGTGACGCGGGAAGACCGTTGCGATTGTAAAGGTTAATCTTGGGGTAGGAATCGTAAGCGAATCGAACATTCTTGGGTTCACTCACTGCATCACTCGTAACCACGACAGAGTCACCATCAATCTTTGCTTTTGCCCAGTGCCAATTCCCTTCAGCATCCTGAATCGAAAACTCGGTTAAGGTGTTATTGGGTGTTGGATGGACTGGATCCATGAAATGTGGGCCACCCTTCTCGGCGACCATCAAGCCTTTGCCAACATGGTCAAATTGGATGCGAATTTGATTCCCGTCAATTTGATGACTCCGGTAGAGAGGTCCGCAGGCTTCCATGTTTTCGCGTCCATAATTTTTCACTAAAGCGAGTTGCGCTAGACGACCCCCAACATCCTGTTTGTTTTTTGGATGGATATCCTTTTCAGCACCGATGTCGATGATGACAGCCATGCCTGTGTTTGGAATGCGCAACGCTCTTCGTTGGCCTTCTCTAACCGGTCCCCATCCACCACCCGCTGGTTGTCCCGTGTGGCCTCGTCCAAAATCAGCAAGTTGTACCCAGTAGAACGATAGGTTTTCATTTTTGAAGACCGATCTCCAGCCTTTTACGAGCGCTTCTTTCAGGAAATTGTAACGCAGGCCGTCGCCTGCATTGGATTCGCCTTGATACCAGATTGCACCTTGAACACTGAATGGGGTGAGTCCAGCGACCATCCCATTATAAATCTGGGTTGCCCCGCCTTTGAACTTTCCAGACTCCAAATCTTTGACATAGTCAGCCAACTCAGGAACTTGTTCAAAACCAGTTGGTGGCGTGAAGGGCTCGATTCTTTGACCGCCACAATTCGTTCCAATCAAACCAATGGGTAGATCAAGTTCTTGTTGTAATCTACGCCCGAAGTAATAACCCACGGCACTGAATCCACCAATGGTTTCTGGTGAACACAATTTCCATTCATTTTCTTGTGCATCTTCTTGCGGTTTATTTTGCTTCACATGTTTGGGGACATCATAGAATCGAATCATTGGATGGTTAGCCTTGCTGATCTCTTCCTGAGGATTTGCTGCTTGAGTGACTCTCCACTCCATGTTGGATTGCCCGGAGCAGATCCAAACCTCACCCATCAAGATGTCATCAAATTTGATCCGTTCATTTCCGCTGTGGATCGATAGACTCAGTTTTTTGCCTTCAGCTTTACGAGGCTTGAATTCAGTTAACCACTTACCGTCCTGATTGACATTAGCCGTCGCAGTGGACTCATCGTCTGAGCTAGTCAAATCAACGGTTACCTTTGAGCCGGGCTCCGCCCATCCCCACACACGAATAGGTTGGTTCTGTTGGAGAACCATATGATCCCCGAATAGGTTAGCGACTCGAAGCTCAGCGTGAGCCTGTGGCGCACATAGGGATGAGACAAAAACGGCGTAGATGAATGCGGTTCGAATTAACAGACTTGACATTTTTGGGTTTGGGTTTGAGTTGTCCCATCAAACAAGCTGTAGCCCTGTGATGGGATCGATCGAGACAAAGTAGCCGACGGGTCGGAGAGCTTAGCACGAAATAGGACCGATTGGGAACATCACAGAAATCTCACGTCCATCGAGAGAAAACATGCGTCTCCGAGATTTCGCCCGTTGGTTGTTCAACATTAGTTGTTCACAGGGCGATGTGGATATTGATGCTCAAGAAAGGAGCAGTCTGATTGCTATAGCTTGGGTGCGTTATGGAGCACAAACGGCGCACTGATTGCGCTTGGCGATTTTCATGGTCTGAAAGGTCATTCGTCGGAAATCCATGCGTAGCAATCTGCCGGTCATCAATTCGCCCATCCCCGTGATTGCCTTCACCGCTTCCACTGCTCCCATGCATGCTACCGTACCAGATACAGCGCCCAGTACGGGAAATTCACGTTTCCAGGTCGGCGGCGCTTCTGGGAAAATGCAGCGCAAGCAAGGGCCCTGCTTTGGAACGATGGTGGTCAATTGTGCTTCCATGTCGTACATCGCACATTCAATCAATACTTTGCCTTGATTGACTGCCGCTTGATTCATAGCGAATCGTTCTGTGAACAATGGCGCACAATCAACAATCAGGTCACACTGGTCCACCAGCGATTCCGCATTGTTGTCGCTGACATTTTCAGGCACAGTGACTAAATCGAGACGCGGATTCAGATCAAGAAGCCGACGCTCAATCGATTCAACTCGTGGTTTACCAATCCAGTCATGGGTCATGAGGAGTTGGCGGTTCAGATCGCTCGGCTTAACGTTTCCAGCATGAGCAAGAACTAATTTTCCCACCCCCGCGGCAGCAAGTTCATAGGCGACAACGCTTCCTACGCCACCAACGCGTGAAACCATCACGCTTGCATTCTTCAGCTTTTCTTGGCCTTCCTCTCCAAGATCGGGAAGCCACATTTGCCATTCATAAATAGCGCGTTCTTGATCACTCAGTTGGGTGGAGTGTGTCGTCATGGAATCTGCCGATGAAGATAAAACAGTGATCTGGAATGCCACTCGAAAAGGTTATGTTACCAAATCTAAAAAGGTAGGATTCGGAATCATTTTTAAGAATGACATAGGTAGCTGACAAGATTTTTTAGCAGCTGGCGTTAATCGTTAGCAGCGGGTGCTTATCTGATGAAGTCGTTCATGCGGCCGATCGTTGGATCGGGTTCCTACAGCTATCCACCCAACGCTCTAGTTGTTCTCGAGTGGGTGGCGAAGTGCCGCGGAATTGCCTTTTTCCACGGTTGCTCAACAAATACTGCTTGATGCTTGCTTCGATTGTTTCGGGACCAGCCATTGCAATGGCATCAGGGCAATGAAATCCAGAGATGGCAAGTAAGCGAGCCAATTCGGCTGGTAGATCTGGCACATGGAACACCAGCCGGATCTGATCTTGGCAAAGAGAGATGCTGCGAGGGTTCAATTTGGGCGTGCCTGATTCATCAGCTAAATAGCTCGGATCAGATTCCAAAAGATCTCCCACCGTTAAGCAATTTAACTCAGCTAGCCGAAAAGAGAGCGTGGGTTCGACGAGGGGGCACTCAACAAGCGTTGTCTCTCTCGTTATGGATCCTTTTGTAGCATCTGCGTGATCCACCATGGGTAGGGGGTCTTGATCAACGTGATCGTCAAACCTCGCGGGTCCGTTAGCTGGCTCGTCTTTTTCCTGATTGATGAGTGAGGGATTCGTCGCTTCGATAGGCTCAAAAGGGAGACTGCTGTGATCTGATTTAGCGGGTTCTGCTTGAGCTATGGAGCTTAGATGCACCGCAGCCAACCAAGTCAGCATACGGCAGATTTCATCGGTTGACCCTTTGGTTAGGCATTCCTGACCTTCTGGCGTTAGTAGGAACGTTTCGGTTCGGGTCAGCAAATCGAGGGGCTGGCAATCCTTGAGTTGTTCAGAACATTGAATTCCGGCTCCAGCTAAGATCCTAGCGTCGAAGAGGCTGAGCTTCGAATCATTGCAAAGAAGACTACATATCGCTTTGTATTCCTGAAGCACATTGGAATCATGACTGTCCTTCGCAATGGTGCCATCCAGCCAATCGGTGGTGGATTCAATCAGGCACTGAGCGGTGAGGACTCCATGGTCTCCTAAACGCCGCGCAAGATCCGCAGGGAATCCAGCGAGTAGATTAATGGCAGATTCGCGGTTTACCTCGTCCAGTGGTACGGTCAGTTGTGGCTCACTAGAACTTTCTGTGGTGACGTCATCTACTGACTCGCGTAACGTTCTAGACGGATCAATGTGCGTCAGCGTACCCCCTTCTGCCTCAAGTAAATGTGCCATGCGCAAATCCGATGTCAGCAGAATTAACTGCCCAACGGTTTCGGTGTATTTTTTGAATGTGCTAGCTAGCTGCTGGCCATCACAGCCCAGAAGTGGTGTCATATTGATAATTAAGGGCATGCAACCAATTTCATCACTCAGGATCTGAACGCATGCCAATCGGAGTGCAAGGTTCGCAAGATGTCGCTCTTCGATGGTGGTTTCTGTTTCAGCTTGATGATTGATCTGAACATCAAACAGTTGCTTATCTTTGAGTGATAGGTGTTCAGCTTCGCTTCTTTGCTCACAGACTTCGAGACTTGCTTCTGGGCAATCAGAGAGTAGCTGGAACCATTGTGTTGCTGCCATCAAAAGATGCCTGATCTTTTCCATGCCAGAGTCTTCATTTAGTTGGCTCATCAACTGTTTGCGCTGACCCTCCAGCCAATCGATTCGCTCTATACTTTGTATCTGGTCATTAATCCGGCGGATCTCTGACTCAATTTTGTGTTGCTGACGGTGGTGTTCTGATTGTATGGCCTCCGCATTGGAACATTGGTCAATCGATCGTTGAAGTTGACGCCATTGCGAGTGGGTTTCGCGGTGATGACGATCGGCTCTCTCAAGATCATGTAAAATACGATCCCGGTAGGAGCATAGTCTTTGGTAATCAGCTCGCACTGTTTCCGATTCATCGTCCCCAGACAACATTCGGGTGGGTGTGCAGTATTGGAGATCTAGCTCGATGTCCGCTAACTGCTGACGCAGCAGTTCTTTTTGGTTCAATAGGTTTAGTCGGCTGCTGTCCATCTGATTGATTTTGGACAGTAATTGGGATAGCCGGCTTTCTGATATCTGCTGGCTCGGTGGTGCTGGCTCGGCGAGCCGATTCATCAGGTGTTCGCGTCGTTTCAAGAGCAAGATCAAATTGGTTTGCTGATCTGCCAATTCTGCAATTTCTAAATCCACCTCCGAAATTCTTGCTTTCAGTAGGCAACGCTTTCCTTTTGCAATTGAATTTTGGAAATCAATCTCGGTCGTTTTTTGTTTTGATAAAGAATATTGATGATGGGTTTCGAGAGATTTCAGGATTGCGGTGAATGAACGGATAATTGAATTGATTTTTGGTGACGCCGTACCACAGATAATAGTTCCCGAATGTTGGCTGATCAGCTTCCAGATCGACGGAAATTTGCCCTCCATATCATGCTCTGGCTGCTCCGTGATGTTTTCCGAAATCCACCACCGGTGGTAAG
>JAAXIK010000083.1 GCA_012270385.1 Rubripirellula sp.
ATTTGGTGACGGCCACTGCTACTCACCAGCAGAATACAGACAGCCTCTCAGTTGCTGCGTCGATTGATGATGACGAAATCTCGGGATGGGCGGTGGATTTCGGAGGCATTGGCAAAGATCAGGCTGCTGTCTTTTCGTTCGATGCTCCTGTCAAAAATAGGGATGCGATTCGCTGGAAGATTGCCCTGACGTTGCAGCATCCCAACCCAAAACATGTCATGGGTCGATTCCGAATTTCGTTTTCCCAATTTGGGGATGCCCCGGTTTCGGTAGGATCCGAGGGCATCAACGAAAAAGTGATGCAAGCACTTTTAGACGCTAAAGAATCTAAAGAGCAAAGAGACGCTTGGAAGATCGGGTTGAATTGGTACAAGCAAACCCGTCCAGAGTCGAGTCGAATGTCAGCCGAAATAGACGCCCTCCGAGCCACAGGACCAGCCACCCATCTCACCAAGGTTATGGAACCCAGCGAAGGGGGGCCTCACCTGAATCATCAGGCGGATGGTCGGGGCTATCCTCATTTTTACCCACGGACGTTTGTGCTCGAACGTGGTGATGTGGAGCAAAAGAAAGAGCCGGCCGAACCGGGGTTCTTAACCGTACTCACGCCACCCGATGTGAGTGCTGAAACATGGCAAGTCCGTGGTAACAATGCAAATACTAGACTCACTTATCGAAGGTCCGCCCTTGCCAATTGGATGACTGATGTTGAAGCGGGTGCGGGAGCGCTCTTGGCAAGGGTGATCGTCAATCGAATTTGGCAATTTCACTTCGGGCAAGGTTTAGTGGCTACACCCAATGATTTTGGGCTATCCGGTGCAGCACCCAGTCATCCCGAGCTTCTTGATTGGCTTGCATCAGAACTGATTGAAAACGATTGGAGGTTGAAACCCATCCATCAATTGATCATGAACAGCAGCGTTTATATGCAGTCATCGCAATCCAGCGTTCTTCAGCAGAAGGTGGATCCAGATAATCAGTGGCTCTCACGCTGGGTTCCACGTCGTGCCGAAGGTGAGGTGATCCGCGATAGCATGCTTTCCATCTCGGGCTTGCTGGACCCCACGATGTACGGTCCGGGTACTCTTAACGAGAATATGAAAAGAAGAAGCATCTACTTCTTCATCAAACGCAGTAAGCTGATTCCAAGTATGATGCTTTTTGATTGGCCCGAACATCTAGTTAGCATTGGAAAACGTTCGCAAACCACCATCGCTCCTCAAGCCTTAAGTTTTTTGAATAGTCCGCAGGGCAGAGAGTATGCGAAGGCTCTTGCGAGTGCATTGAAAGGTGAAGACTCGAAACATGTTGCTGACGAGGTATTTCGTCTAGCACTCGCTCGCTCTCCGAGCGAGGTTGAGCGACAGATTGCCATCGAGTTCTTGGATAAACAGACCTCGGTCTATCGAGATCAAAAGTCTGATCAATCATTCCAGAATGCGTGTGTGGACCTGTGCCAAATGATCCTCAGTACCAATGAGTTCATTTACATTGAATGATGAATTCAGCGTGAGTATCCGAGTAAAAGCTTCGATCGATATGAGTTTGTTGTAGAGAAAAGTTATGAATCTAGGTCAAAAAGCACAACGAGTTCTTCCGGTTTCTCGTCGTGCATGGCTTCAAAATGCGGGTTGTGGCTTGGGAATGCTCGGGTTAGCTGATCTGTTGCAGGCGGACAACAATGCGGCGTTCACTGAGAAGAGTTTGGTTGCTCCAAGTGAGATGTCATCACTCAATCCCATGGCTCCCAAGTCAGGTCATCTGCCCGCTAAGGCAAAGCATGTTATTTGGGTTTTTATTAACGGAGGGCCAAGCCAAGTTGACACATGGAACTACCGGCCTGAGTTAGATAAGTGGAATGGAAAAACCATTCGCGAGTTTGATTCAGCCTTTGAGAATACGACAGGCTTCTTCAAGAACTCGGTCGGCAATCTGATGCAGTCACCTTTCAAGTTTTCACCCAAAGGTGAATCCGGGAAAATGGTGCCCGAGATATTTCCGTACCTTGGAGAACACGTCGACAAGATGGCGTTTCTGCTATCCGGACATACAGAGAGTAATAACCATTCACCGGCCCTCTTCGCAATGAATACGGGACTTCCCAGAATGGGTTACCCGTGTGTGGGATCTTGGGTTACCTATGGGTTAGGAAGCGAAAATAGTAATCTGCCCGGGTTCGTGGTGATGAGCGATCCCAAGGGACGAGGGTTACCTAAAGGTCATGCTGCAAACTGGAGTGCAGGATTTCTTCCCGGTGTTTTTCAAGGCACCTATCTGAGCCCCAAAGGTGAACCCATCTCGAATCTTAAGCGAGTTGCAGGTCTGTCCGATCAAGGGCAACGCATGCAACTCGGACTCTTGGAGAGACTCAATGAAATCCATCTAGAGCAGCATCCGGAAGAACGCGAATTAGCTGCCAGAATTGAAAGTTTTGAGTTGGCCTACCGAATGCAAACTTCTGCACCAGAATCGCTGGACATCGATGCCGAACCTGAGCATGTACAGCGTCTTTATGGTATCGGAGATCCGAAATGTGACCACTTTGCAAGGCAATGCCTTACAGCTCGAAGACTGGTGGAGCGGGGGGTGCGCTTTGTACAAATCTATTCTGGCGGAATGGAGAACCAGCGATCATGGGATGGACATTCCGATATCGAGGGTAACCATCGGCAGTTTGCTGGGGAAACGGATCAGCCAGTTGCAGGGCTCTTGGCAGACTTAGAGGCTCGTGGGTTACTCGATGAAACACTCGTGGTTTGGTGTGGTGAATTTGGTCGACTACCCATCGCGCAGACTGGAGCAAAGCCGGGAAGAGATCATAATCCGCATTGTTTTTGTGCTTGGCTCGCCGGTGGCGGTGTAAAAGGAGGGATCGACTATGGCGCTTCGGACGAAGTGGGTTACAAAGCTCAGGAGAATAAAGTTCACTTGAATGATCTTCACGCCACCCTGCTCCACCTATTGGGATTGGATCATGAAAAATTAACCTACAAGTACAACGGACGTCGCTTTCGCTTGACCGATGTTGCGGGAGAGGTGTTGCACGACATCATTGCTTAGTTGATCTATTCATGGACGACCGTGAGAGCAATTCAGTTCAAACACAAACTTCTCTGATGTGCTTTTACCACGGTATTCCAAATTTATCGAAATAATTCTAAACCCTGTAACCTTCTGCTTTTGTATTCCTCGCGCGTTTTA
>JAAXIK010000446.1:0-294 GCA_012270385.1 Rubripirellula sp.
GGAGTAGCTACCCTGAGGTTCACAGGTGAAATCTGCATTCGGCAAGGTAGCGAGGTTGTTGTATGAAAAAGAGTCGCAGTCATGGTACCAACGGCCAAACTTCACGGCAAAATCGACAACCGCGCCGATTGGCACTGGAATCACTTGAGAATCGGCGTCTACTTACGGTCGCCGATGCATTTCTGCCCGATGCTTGGTGGAATGACTCTTTTGTTGTCAGGCGAGACGAAGCCGAACCTATCGAAATCACGCTGCATAGATGGGTTGGCCCCGCAGAATTGAGTGCAACTCCCA
>JAAXIK010000446.1:304-1522 GCA_012270385.1 Rubripirellula sp.
AACGATTGAAGTCATCCCAAATCAGGATAGCGATAAGAAAACGGATCCACCCTACGAACTGGCGATCCTTTATCAACCTCACCCTGGGTTTGTGGGTATCGATGAAATCCAATTCACTCGCAGAGAGAATGAATCCGAGGAGTCGGATTCTCATCAAACCGATGCGAGCGATCTCGGCTTTGCGATTCATGTCGTCGAGCCCCTATACGGCGTGCAAGATTGGTTTCAAGTTAGCATCAACAGCGACCCAATTCGCCTTGATGTTCTGGACAATGACATCCAGAACGCTCCATACATCGGACAAACTCCTGAGCTGACTCTAGTCTCGGCAAGCTTTTCCGATGGCGAGTCTGAGGGCGAACTTACGATCAGCTCTGATGGCAAGTACCTAGACTATCAACCCGCGGAGGATTTCGAGGGTCTTAGCACTGTTGCCTACCCGGGAACGGATGCGGATGGCTATCCCATTCATGGCAAGGCGTTCATCCGAGTATCAGATTCTGATACTGAACGAGCGTGGGCTGAAGAATTGGAGACGCAGGTCATTGAACTTGCCGCGGATCAGAACCGCTATCGATTTGGATCCCCCAACGATATTCATGATTACTACCGAAGCGATTCCGATGTCTTCGTTAACTCCAATAGCGAAGCTTCAGACACCTCCGGAACCAACAACCAAGTGGCAGGAATTGAGGAATCGGATCGCGTCAAAACGGACGGCGATTATCTATACATACTCTCAACACCGAATACGGATCATTGGTTAGGCTGGGATTTCTTTCCACGTCTAGCAGCTCCCGATGCTCAAAAAGATGAAATCAAATCCAGGAACCTGCTTACCATCGTTGATGTCCGTCAGGCAGATCACCCCACTGTGATATCGCGACAGATTTTTGACAATACGGTTCAATCGCTTGATTTAAATGGCAATCGACTCACAGTCATCACCGAAAGCGAAGACCAGACAGCAATCGTTGCCATGGATGTAACCACGCCAGAGACACCTATTACATTGTCGACGACGGTGGTCAACGGGAGATACGTGGAGTCCAGACGCGTTGACCAGATCCTTTACGTCTTCACTGAAGAGTATCGGTTCTCCATCCCTGATCCGCAAAAAAACGCCACTGACACCGGAAAGCATACATTTTTTGAAACGGCTCATCAGTACTTTGAAACCGTTTCCGCAGAACAGCTCATTCATTCCATCTTCCCCAC
>JAAXIK010000446.1:1532-15383 GCA_012270385.1 Rubripirellula sp.
CGCTCATTCAGTAGTCCGATCGATCCCTATGAGATCGCTGACGAATACTTATCCACGGACAGTCGCTCCCACATCATTTCACTCGATACGATGTCAGTCGATGGCCAGGTAGCAGATTGGACTTGGCATCAGAGATCAGAGTATCGGTTGGTCACGCCTAACTCGATTTATGCAACTCGAACGGATTACCAACCTCTTAATCTCTCCGAGGATGAGTGGAGCGAATTCGCGTTCGCTCCTGATGAATCATCAATCAACACATCCATCATCCGATATGACATTGAACCTGATGGAATGATGCATCTCACTTCGAGGGGACGAGTACCGGGAACGCTCAACAATCAATTCTCGTTAGATGAATATGACGACCACTTGCGTATCGCCACCGAAAATCCGTGGTGGTCCTCAACTGAAAATCCCAATGAACCTCCTGGCACTAATCTGTACATTTTGAATCCATCCCTCGACACCATGTCACTGGAGGGAGCCGTTGAAGGCCTCGCTCCAGGAGAACAGGTCTACGCGGTGCGATTTTCTGGTGACCGAGGTTACGTCGTCACTTTCCGACAGGTCGATCCTCTGTTCGTCATGGATCTCTCTGTGCCCCAATCGCCCGCCGTCCTTGGTCAACTCAAGATACCGGGCTATTCACAATACCTACACGTAATTGATGAAAATCATCTGATTGGAATTGGCCGAGATGCAGACGAAACCACGGGACAATATGAGTCCATGGTGGTCTCGCTTTTCAATGTGACAGATCCGGCTTTTCCTCACCTACAAGATCGCTATGAGTTTGATGGGGGACGATCCACCTTTTCGCCTTTTGCCGGTGGCAGCCCGCGTGACTTGAAAGATCATCACGCCATCAACTATTTTCAAGATCAGCAAATTCTCGCGATTCCTATCTATAGTGAGGCTTGGAGATTCCTCGACGAATCGGATCCTCCTATTTTTTCCGATTCGCGTCATTCCGCTCTCCGCACTCTAAAAATTGACACGCAGGCGGGAATAAGCCCGCTTGATTCGATTGAGTTTGAGGACCGCGTTGATCGCAGCATACGCATCGGATCTCTGCTTTATTCCATCTCGAAGGACCAGCTCAAAGTCTCTCATTTGAATGAGAAAAATTCGCACTTTGCCACCCTCACCTTTCAGTCACAGGGCCAGGACGATCACGTCGATTTCCCGAGTGGGGAAGAGATTCGCGTGAATCTAACCGCGAATGATTTAATCGGTGATCAATCGCTTGAACTGCTCAGTGCGGAGCTGATCGAGGGCGAAGCCACGCTTAACATCACAGAGGATGATCAGCTTGAAATCATACCGGCTAACAGGGAGCTCACTCCCCTTCAGATTCGTTACCTTGCAAAAAATCAACAAGGCACACTGATTGAAGCACTTGCAACTCTTGATCCAGATCTTGTGTGGCAGAATACACAGGCAACATATGACGTGAATCAAGATGGAGTGATCACGGCGCGGGATGCGCTCAATGTGATCAACTTGATTGGCCAGTTTGGCTCCATCGACTGCGAAGAGATGGAAGCAATACTCCAAAACGCCGATCCCTTGGAACAAAGAATGTTGTTCGATACCTCAGGCGACCGGAGACTTTCAGCACTGGATGCCCTGCAGGTGATTAATGAGCTGCATCGGCAGATTGATGCCGAAGGAGAATCGGTTCATTCTGGCGAGGGTTTGCCAAATGATGCACAGTTCAACCCTCATGATGGCGACTTGAAGCGAGAAGAAGATCTGCGTGATGATCAGTTCCAATCAAGATTACCGATCGATCAGGTTGATGATTTTTTTCAACAAGGTAGTCAAGTGCTCGCTCAGCAAACCCCAAACGCCTTAGAGTTTGCCTGGCTGGACACGTAGAATGCTTCTCCAAAACCGAATGCACCCCAATCGAGCACGCCCTTGACCAAAGACCCTCAGCTTGCATTCTCCACCTAGAAGTTTGAAGTGAACTGAATCCAATTCACCAATTGTGGCACGCAAACCGTTAGCTTCAGGGTCACTTCACTTAAAAGCTAACGTGGTCTTCAACGTCCGAATTGGGTCTCTCATAAGAGGGTACCGTTTGTCGCTGAATGCTCTCATCTATTTTGATGAACCGAAATCGAACGAGTCGACGATTTGGAGTAAGCAGGAAGGAGAGTAGCATCTGAAAGCAAAGGAAAAACATGGATCCAATGATTGCGAATGTTAGACCTTCGTCAACGAGAAAATCGATACGATTCAATCCAAAGATCCAGATGATCAGGTGGAGGCTGATGAAAGCTTGTAGCAGCAAATAGCGGTACGACGTCCGTGAATCCCGCAGTGCCAAGATTAAACTGGGAGCGAGTGTAAAGAGACTGATGACAGCGGACACTAAGATACCCGCCGCAACAAGTGCTAGCATGAAAACGTTACTTGATGATGCGCTATCGCCGAAAAAGACTTGGTAGACCTGAATGGAGGCAGACAAAACAAGAGCGACCCAAGCCGTTAGAAGCAATAAGTCGGCAATGGAATAGACACCTTTTAGCACAATCCCTGACGCATTACTCTCGTGAACTTGAAGATCAGATCCGTGAGGCCCCTCGTCCGGAGCAATGTTTGATCGATCCAAGTAGATCATCCGATAGCGACACCGCTTCAATCCCCACAGGGGAAGCAACATTATCGACCATAGGATGAGATAGATACCGGAGGCGGGAGCCCAGATGGCTAGATTATCTTCGAGATGATTGTTGGCATCAGCTCGATGCCCCACCAGAACAAGAAAGATCAGTAGAAGGAATTGAAAAAGGAGGAAAGACAGGGAAAACCTGACTGCCCAGCGTCCGTCCCCAAAAATACTCCAAACTGCACTGCAAATCACAAAAAACGCATACAGCAATAAAATCAACAGGACGGCGGCCCCAATCACGTAATTATCAACACCACTGCCCCTCAGAAAACCAGACCTGAACGGTTCCCACCAGACCCACCGCTCGATGGTCACGATCAGGCTACCGATGGCGAAGATAATCAAATAATAGTGTTTAGCAGGTTCCGATAGAGCCCTCACCGCCTAACCTCAGGTTTGCGTTCAACAACAAGATATAGAGTCATAGGTTTCGCCGACGTGATGTGAGCGTCTGATGCAATGAGGCTCGCCCGAGTAGGTTTCCACGGGGCAGGCTTGATGAACACCTCTGATTACCGGATTACCGTTGCAAACCCCAAAATATTAAAAAAATCGGTTTTCAATGTCCAACGTTGGTCAAACTAGTAGAATTGAGCGGGCGATAATGGCAAAGAGACAGCCAAGAAAGTCCTCTTCCTGAAAGAATGAGAAGAGATTCGGTTCCTTCGCGAAACCCATCCGAGTTCGACGGGTTTGAATAGACATGAAAACAAAAATCCAACTTACCGCACTGTTTCTTACGCTTTCTTTCCCCCTCACCTCGGACGCACAGCGTCCCGGTGGAGACGATCGAGGTGGCTTCGGCGGCCGAGGAGGCTCTTCGGAGGGTGGTGGATTTCGTGGAGGCCCCCCAGGAGGAGGATTTAGTGGACGAGGTGGATTTAGCGGTCGCGGAGGCAGTTCCGGCCGAGGCGGATTTGATCCCTCGTCATTCTTAAGTCGCTTGGACACCAACGGTAACGGTGTGCTTGATCCCGATGAGCAACAGGGCCCTGCCCAATTCATGATCCAACGGATGCAGTCCAGCGATCCAAGCATTCGCCCGGGACAGCCGATCCCGCTGAAGAAGATCACCGACAGCTTTCAAAAAATGAGGGAACAAAGAGAGGGCGGCAGCAGTGATAACAGCTCTCAACCTCGCACCTCCGACGATGATCTATTGACCGCGCAACTACTGGTGCCAGGTTTTGGAATTGCCAGCGAACCCATCCCATTAATGGGCTTCGGTGCAACCGCGGAGATGATGAGCGTTGAGGTAACCGAATCCGATGAACGTGAGGCGAGAGATGTCATTCGTCGATTCGACAGGAATCAAGATGGCGTCCTCTCTGGCGATGAAATATCGAGTCGCTTCTCGGGTAATCCTCTTGATTTCGACCGCAACAAGGATGGTCGTCTAACAGAGAGTGAACTCGCCGTCCGCTATGCCCGCCGGCGTGAGGGTCGAGCTGAATCAGAGAAGCGTGAGGAACGCCGAAGCGATAACAGTCGCAGAAAACCAGCGGAGGCACCCGATGTCTTCAATGGTCGGAAATCGTACCGAGCTACGTCGGGAAGGAGCGCACCAGAGGGGTTGCCAGGATTCTTTACCGATAAGGATTCAAATGGAGACGGGCAAGTCACCATGGCTGAATTCTCTAGTGACTGGACTAACGAGGTTGTCAGAGAATTCTTCGCCTCCGACCTCAATCGGGATGGCGTGATTACCGCAGCGGAAGCATTGCGAGGTGTCGATAACCCTGGACTTGGATCAGCGATGGGCTCAACGGGATCAGGAGGTGGTAGTAAGAGTGCCGGCTCCACATCCTCCGGAGTCCCTTCGGGTCCAATTGATGAGAAGTACATCAAGGTGGGTCAGCGGATCATTGATCGATATGACAAAAATGGTGACAAAGCTCTAACTGCATCCGAATGGGAGAAAATGCTCATGAGCCCGGCTGATGCGGATGGCAATCGAGATGGCCGGATCACCGTTGAAGAGTACGGCGCATGGATGATGGCGAGAGAGAAAAAGTAGACCACTACGCTCTCCACTGAATTACTCGCCACACCTCAACCTTCTGATCTACCGCTGATAGATCGGGAGATAGTGGTATCTCACACTCATGCTTAATAAAGAGAGAGCAGTGGCGTAAGCGGCTCCCACATTCCGCTCCTCACCGCCTCGTGCAAGCCACGCTCCATCAGTCCTCTGCATTGGCAAAAGGATCTCTGGGACCAATTCATCCGCACGCTCTGCGTACTTTCCCCCAGCTTGATGCATACCTTGGGCGTAATAGTAGAGTCCATAAAAGAAAAATCTCTCACTCTCCTTCGGCGGATGCTCAAACAACCACTCGGATGCACCTTTGACCAACGGCGATTCGTACTGCCCACAGACTTGCATTGCCAACAGTCCCGCTGCGGACATCGTAAAGGATGGGTTATAAGTCCCCGGGGTGTAACTGAATCCGCTCACTGCATCACGCGGTTTACCCTCACGGTCCATTGGAGAAGCATAGGAGTAACGAAGGTACTTCAGGGCATCATCAATCGCTTCTCCCGGCACATCCAACCCATCATTCTTTGCCGATCGCAATGCCATGAGTTGCCAGACGCTCACTGACAGATCGGAATCACGACTCGTTGGGGTGTAACGCCATCCACCACGAAGCTTTTCTGACTTAGCTACTTTTTGTGCAGCGAGGATCAATTTGATCGCATCATTGAGAGCTCGATGAATTTTTTCATTTTGCTCGGGTGAAGCTCCCATACCGAGAACCTCAGTCAACATCAAGGTAATGATCCCATGCCCGTACATCCGTGAACCATCACGAGATCCAAAATATCCTTCCATATCCTGATTGCGTTTATCCAGAACAAACTCAATCGCTCGATACATGGCGCGGCCCGCTGGAGTCACTGACACAGGCTCGGTACCAATCGATGCCATCGCCATGATGGAAAGTGCCGTCATGGCCACTTCATGACCACGATCAGTAATCGCTCCATCCTCTCGCTGTGTGCTGACTAAATAATCGATCCCTTTCTGCATTGCACGATCGATATCATCAGAGACATAAAGACTTGCTAGATCATCTTGGGCCGTAATCGACCGCAGTGCAGTTCCAGCTAGACATCCACCCACGCAACTTCCTAACCAAGCTCGACGGCCCAGTCCAAGATTCTTATGCGAAGGATTCACTGCATCTCCAGGAACCGCTCGAGCGGACCCACCACGGATCTGGGACGGGCACGTCTCTGGAATCGGTTCACTTTCAGTGATTTTTCTCATCTGACTTAGATCCACACCAGACTCTCCTCAAAATTCATCTTATTTCTCTGAAGCATTTTTCTCTGCAGCCTGTCGAGCAATCGTACGAAAATAGGCTTCAACCTGTTGCCGATAGATCGGCGAGACGGTGGCCGAACGTCCTTCATTGACTTCGTCTGTCTTCCGCTCACGAAGGCTTCCCCAATCCGCTCCAAGTCTTTCGATTTCCGATGCATTCAAGCGGCCCCCATCAGGCATCTGCCCGTTACCTGGCTGGTCCGATGCTGTACTGGAATCTCCCTCTTGCTGATTGGGATCTCCAGATTGCCCTGGTTGATCTGAACTCGGATTCAATTGCTCTTGTCGCTGACGGGCAGCCTGCTGTGCTTGGTCGTTTAAATTATTCGCGAGAGTCGGTGATGATTCCGCTGCAGTCGGTGTTCCCTCGCTGCTTTGATTCTCTGATGGAGAGTTCTGACCCTCAGAGGCTTGACTGTCGGAGGGGTTGCTGGCAGTCTGCTCAGGGCTAGCGTGCGACTCGGATGGATTCCCTTGCTGCTCTGAAGCTTGACTACTCTGCTGGCTGGCTAGCTGACGGTCCAATTCATCCAAGGTTTGAGCCATCTGCTGCTCGGCGGATAACTCTCCCGGTGGAGTTTCTCCATTTGAATCACCTTGTTGAGATTGAGCTTCCGAGGAGTTCTCTTGAGCGAGACTCTGACTTGGTTCCTGATTCATTCCTTCTAGTATTTCCGCCAAATCTTGTGCCGCTTGCCCAATGGAATCGGCAGCTTGGCTTACCTGCTCATTCGCTTGCGGGGAAAGCTCTGTTTGGTCACTTGCATTTTCAATTGCTTCGGAGGCCTCGTTGGCTGCGACCGCGGCATCTTGAGCAATCGATTCCGCAGCTGTGCTTAGCTGCTCCGCGGCTTCTTGCTGACCGAGACGTTCCTCATGCCTTGCTGCACGTTCGAGTTGCTCAACCGCTTCATTCACTCTCTGCTCCAGCTGCTCTTGCCGGTTAGCAATCTGATCGAGTGTCTGCTGAGGAGCATCGAGTTGATCCGAGAAATCCATCTGTTGAGAGAGTTGATCCAAGGATTGCTGAATGGCTTCCAGTTCTTCACTGGCTTTTTCTGTCATCTTTGTCGCTAGCTCAGCGGCGGGATTCATCTGCTCAAACGAATCCAAGGGTTTGGACTTGATCTCGTTTTCTCGCTGCTGTGTCTGCTGGTTTCGCTCCGAAGCAAACTCTTTGGTTTCCCTTGCTGCCTGCTCAGCCTGCTGCGCCCTTTCAACCCGATCCTCCGCAGCATCAATTTGTGGTTGAATCTGAGGAGCTGCATCGGGATTTCGGTTGAGTTGTTGTTGTGCCTGTTTCATTTGGTTTTCAGCATCGCGCTTCTGCCTTTGCGCGTCCTGAATTCTGCGATTGGCCTGCTGCTCCGTTGCGGCCCACTGCTGCCGCTCTTCGGCAGCAGCACGCAATCGTTGGGTCCTTGAATCACGGGCAAAACGTTCCACTTGTGTCTGTGTTCTACGACGACTTGCTTCATCCTGATGAATATTTTCTGATTGAGCGGCACGTGTCTCCTGATTGAGTCTTTCCAGAGCCTGGCTTGCTTCACTAACCGCCTCACTCATCGCTTCGGCACTCGCTTGCATTTCTTCCAGGGGAGCTTTATCGCCTCCGAGCTCTTTCGCTTCTTGGATCGCTTCACGCAATGCGTCCCTTGTCTCTTGAAGCTCGGGTCTAGCCTCTGGAGTATTTGCCCAACCAATTGCTTGCTCGGTAGCATTCAAGAGAGCTTCATCAACGGCTTCAGCCCTCTGAGTAATGGCTGCGAGCTCCGCGGCAGCTCTTGTTTTCTGCTCCTGAAAAGCGGTGTCTGACCGTTCGAGTGTTTGCATGACTTCTCGTTCTTGCTCTGCAACCTTTTCCAACGTTCGCTGCGCCGCCTCCGTCGCGCGTCGAGAAATGTCACTCAACTCTTGCTGCATGGGCTCATTCTGCTGCAATTCTTGCTCCAACTCTCTCAGCTGTTCCTCAGCACTCATCTGTGCATCGTTGGCCAACTGTTCGGCATCATCGTATCTCTCATCCAATTGATCGGTCGCTGAATCAGAAGCATTGTTTCTCAATTCCTGCCTCGATTCGCTCAGATCCTCTCCTTGCTCGGCTCGCTCAAAATGATCTGCAGTCTGCTCGAGCGTGTCCGCCAAATCACTCAGGGCTTGTGCTGTTTGATCAAGCAATTCGGATCTCTCTTCTTCATTCTCCGCCTTGGTGGCTTGCTCGATTAAGTCTTCCGCCTTCTTAGCCGCTTCTTGAATTTCATTGGAAGCCAAGTCTGCATCAAGAGCCAACTCTCGCTCCGATTCATCAAGGAGAGAAGAGGTGTTGGCCAGATCCATGAGAGATTCAAGCGTCTGTTCTGCGGCACTCTCGGCATCACGCTGCTGGGTCGCTAGCTGCTCAGCGGTCCGTTGCTCTGAATCCTGCCTTGATTCCGTGCGTTCCTTGGCCTCCTCAGCCTCCTCGGCTGCTTGCCTGGCTTGATCAGGCAGGGAGAGCACATACTTTTGCAACACTCGCCGTGCCTCCAACACGTGATTCTCCAGGTCAACCATCGCGGATTCCAAGGAGGTGTTCATCGCTAACAACGGCACTTCGCCCGTGAGCATCGGTTCACCATTCCAGCGTCGCTGAAGAATCAAATCTCTAGCCAGGTTGTAATCTTGGTTATAGCGCACCTCCTCAATGCGAGACATTAACTCCGCCGGGACACCCGCTGCTCTCAAATCGCGGCATGGGATCTCCAGACCCGTTGAAAATCTCTCCAGCCATGTGGGATGCAAAACCTTGTTTGCCGCAGTGTCATCCAACCTTCTTTCTGCGAGCATCAATTGTGTTAACTCTTGCAGTGCATTCCTCACCGCGTGGGAAGATTCGATAACCTGGTACGCTTTACCTATTTCTTGGTAAACCGCGATCGCAGACTGATCGCCGTAAGGTTGATAACCCTCTCGCGTGATATTCTCCAGAACACGCTGCATAAGACGTGTATCCGCAGCAAAGGAAAGATCTACACTCGACCTACTGCGTTGCAACGACTCACGTTGAGCAAGCCAACGCAGCAGATGATCCTTTCTCAATCCAAAATCCAATCTCGAAAACGCCTCTTCTCGACGATACTTTGCTGCCTCATCCGAGTCGGGTTCTTTTTCGGCTTGAGATCCCTTCACACCTATCTCCCTGCCGACTTGCTCGAATCGCGTTACCAGGGCACGGGTTGACCCAATCTGAGTCTGAATGTCTTTCAGGAGAGTGAGGAGTTTTGACGCGATTCTTCCGTCAATCATCCGACCATTAATCTGTGACTTCAACTCTTGATCAAACTGCTTGACAAGCGTTCGCATTGCATTGTCATTCGGCGGATTTTGGATCGCCGACTCGAGACGACTAATCCATTGAACACTCCATTGCTCCCACGTCTCAAGATGTCGAACACTGTTTTCAGGCAACAGAGGTGAGTGTGCTTTCAAGAGCTGATTAATCTCCTGCAGTCGACCTCTTGAAACGAGCAGATATCGGGGGAATCGATCCACGGGAATCGCACCAAATTCTGAATCCGCGAGCATCGGTTTCAAACTTGCACGAAGTGCTTTGGCATCACTGATCATGGCAACCGTCAGCAACTCACCAAGTAGATTCTCCCCGTATTGCTCGATTCTGAGCGATTCATTTGCGTACTTCTTCGCGATCCCAAGCCTTTCCTTGATCAAAAGATCACGAGAACCCTTCCACAATGGTGGCCCTTCCGCCATGAGATCAAGACACTCAGCCACCCAGCGTTTTTGTTGCTCAGCAAGATCGGAGACAGCGATTCCAAGCAATTCGATGGCGTTCGCCTCAGGCAGGCTTACCGAGTCCGCAATCTGCGTTTCGATCTTCTTCAAAAGAGCGACAGCAGCCACAGCAATTCCCTGAGCTTGATCGAACCGGTCGTCGATCTTCTCAGGTAAACCGGCTTCGCCAGATTCACCAAGCTCGTTCATCAATTCATGAAATTGAAGCGACCAGTCACTGATTTCCTCAATAAGTCCGGATAATTCGTTCAGGTGTGCATGTCGATCAGAATCAAAACCTTCATCAGCAATGAGCAATTCCAACAGCGCAGACTCTCCTCGTTGGCTATTGCGATCGATCGCCACGAAGCGGACGCGAATAAAATCTCCGTTCTCCAATTTCGGAGATTCAATTGCTGAATTCTGCCGGTGAAGAAGCTCCCATTCCCAATGAAGCTCAAGCTCTCGGTCTGAATTCGGTAATTCCAATACTTTGACCGTAGCTGGCTGTCCGTTAATTTCAAATTCTTGAATCACTCGGTCAATGGGCAAATCATCTGACGCAAAACCATGGAAGGGAATCACATCGAGTGGGGATACGATCATCATCCGATTGGTATCTTCAGCCCAGCGAGCAACAGGTGGAGCATCACGAAGGGGATCAATGGAATAGATCGGACTGTAAGGGTTATTGAGACCAGACTTCAAACTGACCGCATCAATCTGATAGGTGCTTGGTGTGCGCAGCGGAATGGTCGTGGTGAAAGACCGATTGGAATCATCAACCGGCACTAATTCACGTGAACCCTGATCATCATCAAAATGAATCATCGCATCGCTGACCGGTTCATCAAAATCGACGACCAAGTCAACACTTGTCCCCACAATGGCTTCGAGGTCACCATGCTCTGCCTCTTCGACCCGAGGAGACAGCAGAGAATAATCAGGGAATTGGTACTGTTTGGTAAATCCAACGACGCGTGGCCTTGGCAAGGGTGTAAGCGTCTCCCATAAGGTCACCCCATCCCCTCCTAGAACTCGGTAGTGCACGGGTGCACTGCCCACAGCCAAATTCACGGCATAACGCCCTTGCGTCCCCAGGGTTCCACTCTGAGAGGAACCAGGCGAGACGCCCTGAGACAGAACGCGAGGCGTCATCAAAAGACGCCCTGATGCTCCGTCCTCGTTCCTCCACTGCACATAAACCTCATCAGTGGGTTTACCGCTTACCTCGACAACGATTGCAATCGCATCGCCTTGAGCAACAAAACCTGAGGCTGGCGACGGCAGCATGATTTCCAACTGAGTCATGGAAGCTCGCTGAATGGCAGCACCAGGAATCATGGCTCGAGCGATGCGGCGTCCAAATTGAAAACCGGGAACCAAAAACAAAATCGCGAAGAGAGCCAAGAGGGAGGTCGAAGCGAGTAACCATCTAGATATCAAGCCAACCGGCAACAGTGTGCCAACATCGAGAACCGATGCCCTCTCTCCGACACGGTCCTGCAATCGATTACGAAAACTTTTGGCACCGTTGATATGCAGAGGGTTAGCAAGTTCGACAGCAGACAATAGATCTTCTCGCAGGACGCTATCACTAGCTTCGACCTGCCGTGCGATCTGCTCCGGATCTCGCTGACCCATCGGTCGGATACCTAGGAGGTAGAGCATTAAAGCAGCTAAACCATAAGCTGAGAAACTCAAGGCCCAACGAAAGGGATCAGAAATGATCCAGAAGTAGTCCACCAAGGTGATGCATACCGCTGACAGCAATAGGATCACCAACGCGGATGCACCGCCTCGTATCAGCAATAGAATTCGCCGTCTCTGATCAAATCTACTGAGAACCTCCGCGGTTTTGGGGTTCAACTGCAGACCATCCGTCAAATTTCGTGATACCGAAGACATGTGCTACACCAATCCCACACGTTTGCGTAACCACCACTCCGTCGCCAAAAGCAACAAAATGGCGATGAACCAATAGTATGATTGCCATAAAAGGATATCGGATTCAATCACAGTTCCACTCGACAGGGGCTTCAGTATTTCCGGTAATTGATCCGCTTCACTCTCGTGAAAATATCGGCCTCCCCCCGCATCGACGATCCCCTCGAGGGTACTCACGTCCAAGCCAACGGATGCCATCTCCGCTGCATCGCGACTTCCAACCCAAATAGGTGTCATGGCTTGCAATGCCTGTGCGTCGAATCCACTCGCTTGAATTCGCACCTGATATGCACCCGATTGCAGCGGCAATGTCTTTCCGCGATAGGTTCCGCGATCGGGGTCATCGATTGACAACGGCACCGAAGCAACGACTTGATCATTCTGGATCAATAAGGCGTCTACGGTGGCGTCCCCAATTGCATCTCCCCCAGCTCCTCGAAGTCGAGCTCGAATCGTCGCCGATTGCCCTGTTTCATATTCAATTTCATCGGTTCCCAACGAGACATATTGGTCACTCACTGCGTAGGGTGGCTGCATCGCGGAAGCGAGAAGTTGGTTCCAAAAACGTGAGTGGAAGCGATCGGCTACCTTATAACGCCATCTCCAAGTCTGATCAGTGGAGAGATAAAACACTCGGCCAGAGCCATAGAGCCGAGTGACCAGCCAAGGGGCGGACTCGGCGTTCTTCCCAATCGACTCGGCAAGAACCTCTGCGTCAGGCTGTGGTTTCACTGACGGTGAGATCAGGGGCGGCGGCAGCTTCTCCCAAAACTCATCGAGTTCTTCAGGTTTACCCCACAGCCCTAAGACTGACTGATCATTTCCAAACTTCGTCGGCTGAAGTAGATCCACCTCGAATGGATTGGAAGACGATTCATACTCAATCGGAATCAACTCGGGTAACAGATTTTCTGAGAGCTCTTGGATCCTACCGTATCGACCATCGAGAACGATAAAACCACCCCCACGCCGAACAAATTCCTGGAGCCGCTGAGCGTCAGAATCATCCAGTTGGTCTGGGGGAATCTCACCTAGTATGATCGCATCATACTTCGATAGAGCCTGATTGTTATCCGGGAACTGCCCGGGCTCATCTCCTCGGGGTAGCTCATAGTTGTCAGTCCCAGGACCGAACAAAATTGCATCAACTTCCCAAGCAGGATCACGACTGAAGAGGTTTCGCAGATAGCGAATCTCCCAACGGCTCGAACCATCGAGGATCAAAAGCTTTCTTGCTCGCGTCGAAGCCGCTACACGAAAAGACATGGAATCGTTAGCGGTATGAATATCCCCCTGCACACTCTCCACTACTGCCTGAAGGTCTAATACCTGAGAGTTGATTTGCACACCACGAGGTACCGACAGCTGCAATGACTCCAAGACAGCTTGTACATCCAAGGTGAAGGGAACGGATTGCTGCCGATCCGAGATCGCTACTCGCTTTGCCCAAACCGTCTGCTGGCCCGACTGAATACGAACATTCACCTCCCTTACCACTTGATCATCCACCTTGACCGAGGAATCCACCTGAGTGCTTTGACCCGATGTCCCCCCTAGCGACGTCCCAGTGCCCTCAGAATCCTGTCTCTCGGCTAGGGCTGATGAACGGAAGAATCCACTCGTCTTAATGATCATCTCTCCGCTAAGCTGCCCATCGGCAGCAACACTCTCGGGACGGATGACATCGACCACACCCACATCTAGAGGCTCAAGTTGCTGCCCCATACCGATGGCGTGCACCACAACCCCTTTTTGCGCGCCCTTAGACGCTGCATCCACAGGGCTCTCACCGACATTACTTCGCCCATCACTAAAAATCACTAAGGCGGTAGCAGAAAGAGATGCATCCTCAGTGTCTGAAGAATTTTCTGCAGGCATCAATTGAGCTCGAGACGTATTGAGGACACTGGCAATATCCGTATGCAAACCTAACGGATCCAGCTCCCACACCCTCGGGATTTCTGAATCATCCTGGCTAGACCAAATCCACGTAGGCTTACCCTTTGAAAAAGAGACCACGTCTAATTCGTGTGTCGACGCAAGTGATTCTAGCCATCCCTCTATCACACAATCACCACTTAAATACTGCAGAGCAGACCACAACATCGCTCTTTACACA
>JAAXIK010000446.1:15393-16021 GCA_012270385.1 Rubripirellula sp.
GTGAGAAACTGCAGAGAACGCGACAACCGATCTCGTTTCACTTGCGCGGTATCATCCTCCAGTGACATACTCTGCGAGTTATCAATCGCAAAGATAACACGCCCCAGTGTGCCAATCGTGACACGTCGATGCATGACGGGACCGGCTAATATCAAAATCGTCAAAGCGACGGCGGCAGCCCGTAGTCCGGGGATTAAATAGTTGTAGGGCGACGAACTGGCTCGGGTCTCTCGCAGATAAAACCAGACCACCAAAACGACCGCCAGCCCCATCAGACTGAAAGCAACTAACGGAGAAAGATCTCCGGCAAACCTTATCGTTCCCATCAGGCTGCCTCCATCTTGGAGCGAACCGGCGCGACTTTGGCGACAGCTTTCTGCTGCAATAACAATTCCCCTAACAATGCCAGTAGCAAGAGTGCGAGCAGCCAACGCCAAATCTCACGGCCGAATCGTCGCTGCTGATCATCACTGGTCAAAGCAGCGACATCACGATACAGCGACGCGCCAGCCAGTTCGGCTGCTGCATTAAGTCTCTCGGGATCCGCATCACGCAAAACCGATTCCGTAGGTGGCACCGAAGCGAGTCGAACCGTTTCACTCTCAACGGGCAATGCATCAACGACGGG
>JAAXIK010000539.1 GCA_012270385.1 Rubripirellula sp.
CGTCGCTCGAGAGCCATCCGCGCGAATCACTGTTGCAGACCGTTCGCCCTGGCGGAAGCCAGCTCGATCGCACACCTCGCCCCACAGAAGATCCTGCTCTCGAACGGATCCACCGATTTCAAACCAAGCTCGATGGAATTCTGATTCCGGGATAGGTGAGTCGGGAACTTTTGTAGCGGGTGCTATTTTGACAACAGCACCAGTTGCCGCCCGAATCAAATTACAGACCTCGTTCCAAGTCGGAGAAAACGAATCGGGATCCAGTGCTTTTCTCCCGCTAACACGTCGATCAGGATCCACGTGAACCCATCGATGGGGAGGTAGTTCGTAATCTGCAAGCTCGCAGCAATGAACGGAAAAAGCATGATCCCCGGATCGATGGTTTCGGATATTTTCCCACGCCATCGCAGCCGTAAGCGGATCCCTTTCCACCGCATGAACAGGTCCCCGATTTGCAAATTGAACCGCATCGCCTCCGATTCCGGTGCAAATGTCATGAACCGCTTCATCCCCGAACCACTCTGCTTTGACAGCAGCTACCGCTGCGTGGGTTGACTGCTCGAGGGCCCGCCGCGTCGTCCACCAAAAAGTAACTTCCGAAGGCAAACCATCATGATGTTTCCACTCGGGAAGCGGACTGGCAGACAAATCTCCGGCGGCCGCCCCTTCGCCAAGCTTGGTGAGTGCACGCGACTGCAAATCAAGACAAGTCCTAACCATCTCGGACCAGGAAGAGCCATACAACTTGGACAACTTCTTAAAGTGATGCCTTTCGTCTTCAGGTCGGCGCGCTGACCGTGTCGAAAAGAGTGCCCGACTTTGCTGCAAACGCAGGCGGTACTCTTCGGCTTCATCCTGAGGAGAAACTGTCATCTTTTAGGGACTATTCCAAATCGTTGGATCGTGATGAATAAGACGGCGAAGTGCGAATCACAAAAGCCATTGACCGTAGCAACCGAAACAGAGGGTAAAGGATTCCATCATCTAGGAGGAGATGGAATGGACTACGGTCATGGGAAGACAACAACCTGGTGGATTGAATCCGAGATTCAACCCACGCGATGAAAGACACTGAGCTTCGGAATTCAATTCGATTCCCCCCTGCCCTTTCCCAAAGCGTTTTCCCATGATCCCACGTCTTCGATCGATCGTACTCTTCGCGGCAGCAGCAAGTACACCCTACATCGCAACAGAGACTGAACTGGGTCGCTCAGCCGTGTCAAAGCTGACGTCCACGTTCACTTCAACCGTCGAAGAAAACTCTACTGGGGTCAACGAAGGATCACAGTATGATCTAGAAAATCTGATCTCCGCGAATTCCAAAAAATATCGCTACGAACAACCCCTCGCACAAGACCTGGGGCAGAGCCCCTATCAGGGCACTGGAGGAGGGATCGTTGGTGCACCGGTGACGGATTTGAGGGAGGTGATGCGGTTTGACATCAGTCCCGAATGGGTCATGAATCGTTTTGCCAGAGTATCGACAGTACTTGCTGAATTTCGACTCAAGGCGTTAAGAGTGCCGATTGTGACGGGTACACGTGTGGATGATCTCGCAGGAACGCTCACCTATCACTTTGATGGCAACGATCGATTACAGAGAGTATCGATCCACGCATTCACGGGCGATCCCGAACGACTCATCGGATCCATGACCCAGAACTACGGCCTCAAGCAAGAGCCCAATTTGGAAGCGGGAATCTATACCAAACGCTGGAATGGTCTGCCGGTGCACTTCCTTCGATTAACGCGTAGTTCAGTCGTACACGCCGATGCTCTCCATCAAAAGTACACGGTGTTCCTCGAACTCAATCAACCGGACCTCCCCTTTGGCCTCAGCGAAGAGGCAAAAAAAATTGTCGCCTACGACCGTCAAAACGGCAGATGGTGAAGTTCACCCTTAGCGGTCGAAAACAGCAAGATTTCACTTATTTTGGCGTTTAAAACATCGCCAATCCACACGGCCACCTCAAAACCCACTAAGTTAAGTTTCGGTTAAGGCGACGAGACACTTATTGCAGATGATTGCACCGAGTCTCTCCGAGTCGGCATCCGCAGTCTTTTTTGCAGACAAACTTGCCACGAACCCGGCTTGTCTATGCCTGCCAGCGTAAGAGAGCTTGACTTGAATGACGTGGCGTCTAGTTAACAGATGGGTTTTGACTTGGCGAGACACTGCTGACCTTTGACCAGCAGTGCTCCCTATCGCTCAACAAACCTAGGCGATCCTTCGCGAGTGGATTTACCAAAGATCCTCATTGAGTGATCTTGGACTGAGTAGAGCAAACAAACGTTTGGACGGGAGACGTGGAAATGGATGCGGAATGGTACTACCTCAAGAAAGGTTGGATTCGCAAACGAAAGCGAGTAGGCCCCATCACGGAGATTGTGTTACTTGGCTTGATCGACGCGGGTAAAATCGAGCCCCAAACTCTTCTGCAAAGTGGGAAAACCAAAGGCAAATGGGTTCCGATGGAAACGATCGATGCGGCGATGAAGCGCTGGAAGGCTAGCCATCCCGAGGAGACCAGTGATTGATGATCAGTAATCTCGTCCTTGGAAATTTTTCCAACTTGTCATAGCGGGGCATTTTGAATCCACACATAATGCAGGCACATACTGACTCTAGAGAACGATAATCCCGCTGAGATCCATCCTCTTGAAACTCAACTCGGAACCGAGACGCTCTAAGACCGCTGCTGATTTCGCAGCCATCGCCGTTGCTCCGATTCTCATTTTTTTGATGATCAGCAGTTTGGCGAACTTCCTCACCCTGATGTTTTATCACGGTGACTTTCCCGCCAGGGTTTCGTGGATCGTCATGATGTACACCCTTGGCGCAGTCGCGATCGCCAGAGTCGCCATCGAGCAGGATCGAGCGTACTCCCTTGGTTACGCGGTGATTCTGGGCATCGTCGCATTCATCGCGATGCTGCGATTTCTGGATTCACCCATCTTTGTAATCCTGATTCTTTTGACGATTGGCTACCTCTCGGATGCGATTGTTCGAGATTGCACACTGATCGACGATTCCGCAGACAGTAGTGACCAGGGGCTATTGGACTCGGGCAAGCAATACCTCAAAGAGCAGATGGATTCGGTACCTCAACCAGGGAACACCGGCGCCTCCACGATCACTGCATCGAACACCGCCTTACTAGATTCCAATCCTTCAAAACCGACACGAA
>JAAXIK010000191.1 GCA_012270385.1 Rubripirellula sp.
TTCCAATTTGCCTGTACTGGATTCTTGTCCCAAGGATTCCAAAGCAGGGGATTCCGTAGCGGGCAAACCACTGCCAATTGCAGATTCCTGTAAGGGATTCTCTTGGGCATCTGACGTTCGCCCGCGCTGGGTCCAACCATCCGACTGTTGCTTTGCAGCAGTTGAAGAATCTGTCTTTGGCTTCGGTGTCACCACGGTAGGATCAACCGGTGGAGTCCACACCGCACTCGGAGGCGTCATTTTTGTGGGGTCGGAGACCAGAGGTGGTCGCGGCGGATTGACCTGTCTTGCTGCACTCGGCTGTTGGGCGGTGAACCGATCCCAGAATGACGGTCTTTTGGCGATCTCGAAGATCGGACCCTCAGCAGCCTGTGTCGGCAGTAGCACACCAGCACCAACGGGGGGCTGGGATGGCGATCTGTACAGCGGTAAATCCTGGCCGGTTTGAGCGACAGTAGGATCGCTCAGCGTGATGACAGCCCCCAAGCCAATGAGGACGGTCAAAAGCTGTGGCTGAAGAGTTACAAGTAAGTTATTGAGTCGTCGATGCACAACTTGCTCCGATAGAGTATAGACCTACGGGATCTATCGGTTTTTCCGCCTTTCATATTCACTCTGGTCGTGAGATCTATGGAAGATCCTGAAAAGTGGAGTCTTTGATTCCACTGACCGCTGTGAAATGAGGGGTTCTAGGGGAGCTGAGAAGCACGCTTTCTATAGCTCCAGAGCGTCGAGCTGGTCGATCAAGTGATCGAGATGGTCTTTGGGAGCCTGGCTACGATCCTCTTGCCTCTTTTTCAATTGATCGTCGATTCCGACGGTATCTCGTCCCGCAAGAAGCAGTTGCTCGTCCCTTTCCCTAGCAGCCACTTCGATTGGATCCTCACCCTTGGCGGGAGCTCCAAATAGCTGCGAGAGATCAATCTTAAACCCCTCATCACCCTGAGTGGTTGCACCCGCAATGGCTGGTGCTTTGTGCTGTGGAAAGATGATCGCATTTTCTGGACAAACACGACTGCAAGCGGGGCATCCTTTCCTGCAGTTGTCCGGCTGTTCAACAAGGATATTTTCGACACCATCAACGCCGTAGACACCGAACAAGCAAAAATCAACACACTCCATGCAGTTGGTACACCGATCAAAGTCAATCACGGGATACCATCTACGATTCGTTTGTTCTTCCACTTGAACCAATTCACCACCGACGATAGGTAGTGAATGATTTGTATCGGGATCACTCTGAGATTGAACAATCCGTTCAATCTCGCGGTGAATCTCATCGGGCTGTTCGGTGATTTTTAGATCAATGCAATGAATCGAACGTGAGGATCTTGGATGCATATCCGTGACACGCTGAACCGATTCACCCTCTTCAGCCGCTCCCTCAGAGTTGGGTGCCGCATCGTCTGATTCTGAATCTTCATCATCAGTGAGCAGAACTTCACCCACCTGACCTTGAATACCATTTCGATCGAGAACCCAATGGGCTGCTCGGGAGTAGATCCAAGAGACGACGATCAAGTTCCCTTCCAATTCAGATAGCTTCTTGTAAGACTCGCTGCCCTTGGGGAGATCATAGAGATGCGGGACGACGAGGACCTGCAGACCTTGCACCTTCTCGCCAAGATTGGTGATGGCTTGCTCGAGCTCGCGTTTCTTAGGATTTCTCGATTGGCCCTTGGAAACGACCAAAGTCCAAGCGGTATTCTCAGTCGCTGAAATCATGGTTCTGAGTTCCGAAGGTTTTTCTCAACATATGGGTAGATCTACCCAAGGTCTCAATGACTTACCAATCCAAAGGTTTTTGCCAAGCTTCAACGGCTTGCTTCAAATCCAAGAGCACACACTGCTTGTCGCCATATCGGATACTGATTGACGAGGAATCCGTTACTTTACCAATTCTTGCAACGGGCACTCCCGCGTCAACCATCACTTTCTCAAAGTCCTCAGCGTTCTCAGCTGTAGTTTCCACAAGGAATCGAGTGTTCGATTCGCTGTAGAGTAGAACTAGGTCGGAAAGCACAGATAGATAGATACACTCCAGATCGATTTCCAATCCCAATCGACCAGCAATTGCCATCTCCGCAGCAGCGGCAGCTAAACCACCTTCGCTCAAATCATGACATGAGCGAACCAATCCTGCCTTGATGACTTCATGAATTTTCTGGAAGGTGATCTTGGCTCTTTGTGGATCAACACGAGGAACGTGCCCACCGGAAAGCCCAAGGTGAAGCGAGAGATGCGAACCTCCGAGTTCGTTCTTCGTTTCACCCACTTGGAAAAGTACGTTACCGGGAGCTTTGGCGTCCATGGTGACTGCGGAGGAGATATCCTCGATCTGTCCCATTGCGCTAATCTACAGGCTCGGTGGAATCGAAATGGTTTGTCGGTCACCTGATGCATCATCAAAGCTGAACTCATTATTGAGACTATCTTTTCCGCTAATAAACGGCGTCCCAAGGGCGACAGCTAAATCTTGACACGCAATCGCAGCTCGAACGAGTGAACCCAGTGTCTCTGCTCGGTCGGTATAGCCCCAACAGAAGTTATCCAGGACTGCAATTTTCTCAGGATCCGCTCCGACGGCGACTGCATTTCTGACCGCCTCATCAATCGCGGAGGTTGCCATATGATAAGTATCAAAATCGCCATAGTGGGGATTCATTCCGCAGGACAGCACCAGTCCACGTCGCTGATCAACACGCGGGCGAACCACAGCGGCATCACCTGGCCCATCATTCTCAGCACCCACGAGTGGCTTCACTGCACTACCACCCTGAACCTCGTGGTCATACTGCCGAATAATCCAATGCTTACTTGCAACATTCCAACTACCAAGAATTCCCAATAGCGCATCATTACAGTCTTGTTGGTTCAGATTCGGGAGTTCGATTTCCGATTCTTCCACCGGCTCAAACACTGCATCGCGAATCACAGGTGGACGGCCATCATGAAGGAATTCCATGGAGAGATCCCCTACAACCTTTCCATGGTAAGTCAGCTGAAGTCGACCCGTGGGTGCGAACTGACCCAATATTGCTGCCTCGACTCCCTCGCTTTCACAGAGACTTCGCAGCTCATCCCATTTCTCTCTTGGAACAGCGAGTACCTTTCGCTCTTGTGCCTCCGAGAGCCAGATCTCAGTGTAGTTAAGGCCTTCATACTTGAGAGGAGCTTTCTCCGG
>JAAXIK010000477.1 GCA_012270385.1 Rubripirellula sp.
TCTTCGGACTGATTTCGGTCGTCTGCATCCTATTCTTCATCCCTATTGCCTTCGCGCTGTTTTACTTTGCAGTGAAATACAAGAAGCCAAAAGGGGCACCTGCGGAAAGCAACACGGCACACAACACACCTCTGGAACTGGCGTGGTCGATCGGACCTTCATTTTTCTTAGTGGGAATGTTCGTGTTCGGAGCAAAAGCCTACTTGGATCATCGAACAGTTCCCGACGGAGCAAATGATATTGGACTAAGGGGTTATAAGTGGGGTTGGATTTTCGATTACGGGGGAGGCACGTACAACCCAGAATTGCATATCCTCATCGACGAACCTACGAAACTATCGATGAGATCAACGGACGTGATCCACAGTGTGTTCGTTCCCGCTTTTCGAGCCAAAAAGGACATTGTGCCGGGCCGCTACAATTACATGTGGTTTAAGCCAACAGTAGCAAGCGAGAAAGTTTCTGATGAAGAACTTCAGGCAGCGATCAAAACCTCAGAAGGAGGGGATTGGGATTACGACCGTTGGCAGTTCACCAAAGATGGCTATAAATTCTTTGACCTCTACTGCACCGAGTATTGCGGAACGAATCACTCGAAGATGCAAACCGTGGTGGTTGTGCACGAAACGCTTGAGGACCTCAACGCATGGATTGACCAATACAGCAAGAGATCTGATGACGTTGCCCCGGAGGAGTACGGGAAAACCTTGTACGAGCAAAGGGGTTGCAAAGGCTGTCATTCTTTGGACGGATCAAAGCGAGTGGGTCCTTCGTTTATTGAAAGCTACGGAAACCAGCGTCCACTTGCCAACGATGAGGTGGTCTTGGCTGACGAAAATTACATCCGTGAGTCCATTCTGTATCCGAAAGAAAAGGTTGTTGCTGGGTATTCACCCGTGATGCCGAGCTACAAAGGACAATTAACCGATGATGACATTTACTGCTTAGTTGAATTCCTTAAGACGGTGTCCAATTTCAATAACGCCAAAGAGGAAATTTCGACTACTGTTTCCGAGGATGCGGATGTGGCAAACGATGCGGGGACGGAAGAAGAAGGGAACTGAGCGAGTTCATCAACAACAAGGATTTGATTCTCCTGGCGTCATAGACGATCGAGAATCAAAAACCAAGAGACCGTTTTTTATTAGAATATATCACTAGAGTACTGCGTTCTGAATTTAAAGGTTATTGGCATGTCTGCTGGATCTATTCCATCAGGTAATCAGATTAAAGATCCTGGTTATCCCACCGCGAGTGAGAACTATCTCACGAACTCCAAGGGACCGTGGACTTGGTTGTTCACGCTCGACCATAAGCGAATTGGCGTCATGTACCTCATCGGTGTCATGACCGCATTCTTTGCTGCAGGTCTTCTAGCGTTGCTGATCCGTTTGCATCTATTCCGTCCAGAGGGTGCAGTATTCACCGGGCCAGAGGCAAATAACTGGTACAACCAAGTATTCACCCTGCACGGTGCAATCATGGTGTTCCTTTTCATCATCCCGAGCATCCCGGCGGCTCTAGGTAACTTCTTGGTACCTGTGATGCTGGGCGCGAAGGACGTTGCGTTCCCGCGGCTCAACCTGAGTAGTTTTTACTTGTGGGTATTCGGAGCGCTGTTTTTTGTCGGAGCACTTATGGCCAGCGGGCTCGACACAGGCTGGACGTTTTACACACCATACAGCACGTCAACGGATTCGTCCGTCATCCTAGCAACTTCAGGGGCTTTCATTCTGGGATTCAGTTCGATCTTCACCGGGCTGAACTTCATTGTGACCATCAACACAATGCGTCCACCCGGAATGACCTGGTTCCGTATGCCTTTGTTCTTATGGGCCACCTATGCGACGAGCATCATTCAGGTTTTGGCAACGCCTGTTTTGGGTATCACGCTGCTTCTGTTGATCGCGGAACGTGTGATGCACATCGGAATTTTTGATCCCGAGTTCAATGGGGACCCGGTGACGTTCCAGCACTTCTTCTGGTTCTACAGTCACCCCGCGGTTTATATCATGATCCTTCCCGCATTCGGCGTGATCAGCGATCTTATTAGTGTTCATAGTCACAAACGAATTTTCGGATATCGCTTCATCGCCTATTCCTCAATTGCGATTGCCCTACTTGGATTCTTGGTCTGGGGCCATCACATGTTCACAGCAGGTATGGGTCCGATGACAACCATCATCTTCAGCGCCCTGACCTTCACCGTATCGGTGCCGTCCGCCATCAAGGTCTTCAATTGGCTTGCAACCATGTACAAAGGGTCAATCAGTTTGACGACCCCGATGTGCTTTGCATTGGCCTTCATTTTCCTTTTCACAATCGGCGGACTGACCGGACTGCATCTGGGTACTCTAGCCACCGACATGCACCTCCACGACACTTATTTCGTGGTCGCTCACTTCCACTACGTGATGGTGGGGGGAACACTTGTCTCGTTCCTCGGAGCATTGTTCCACTGGTGGCCAAAAATGTTTGGAAAGATGTACAGCGAGTTTGGCGGTCGCCTTGCGGCAGTCATTATCTTCCTTGGATTCAACCTGACGTTTCTTCCTCAGTTTGTGCTTGGTAGTCGCGGAATGCCAAGAAGGTACGCAACCTATGATCCTGAATTCCAGACACTCCACCAGGTAAGCACCGCAGGAACTCTGTTACTTCTAGTCGGCCTGTTGGTTGCCCTGTATGTTCTGGTACGTTCACTCATCAAGGGTGAGCGAGCTCCGGCCAATCCTTGGGGAGGTGCGACTCTAGAGTGGCACTGCACAAGTCCTCCGCCATTTTATAATTTTGATCGCCCACCCGCTGTTGGCGATCCCTATGATTTCAGCGATATTTTCTGGGACACCGAGAATGAGAGGTATGTTACCGTGGAACCGGATCGAGAAATTGCTCCGACGGAAACACCTGAACCCGCACACGCTGAGAGCACTAACTGAAGCCGAAGCGAGAGAAGTCGCTCGGCGAATCCGAACTGATCCTTTACAAGCAAACTTCATTTCATGTCAACCATCGAAGCCGCTGCTGAAAACGCACATGATGATCATGGCCACGATCATGATCACCCATCTTTTTTAGCACACCACTTTGACACACCCGAACAGCAATTCGACAGCGGAAAGCTGGGCATCTGGCTGTTCTTGGTCACTGAAATCCTATTTTTCAGTGGTATGTTCTGTGCCTATGCGATCTTTAGGATGCTACGGCCTGATGTGTTTGAAGGCTGCAGTCAATTTCTCAACACGAAATTGGGTGCGATCAATACAGGGGTTTTGCTATTCAGTTCTTTGACGATGGCGTGGTCAGTTCGATGCTCTCAGGTACAGCAGAATAGGGGGCTGGTCGGCATGTTGGCTGCCACGATTTGCTGTGCGATGATCTTTTTGGGCGTGAAAGCTATCGAATACTCTCATAAATGGGAGATGGGCTTGCTGCCGGCAGGTTTGTATTTTTATGACCCTGCCAATCCTCATCCGGAAAGTCACACGAATTATCTCTTCTATATCTGCCTTCCGTTTATGATCTTATTGGGGGGAGTAGTTGCATGGCTAATTGCTTCCCTCGTGACAAGGAACACCTTTCATTTGAAATGTGCAATGCCGCTGTCAGTGGCAGCAGCATGTTTCTTTGTTGGAATTGGCCTTGGAATGGTTTTAGAGAGTGGTGATTCGGAGCATGGTTCCGAAGTAGCTGCAACAGCGGAACTTGAGACAGAGATTTCGCTGATTGCCAATTCGGACGACATTGCATTGGAACGTCTGGCGGGTGATGCAGCTAACTCGGGAGCCAAGAGTGAATTAAACGCGCGCATGCAGCAACTGGAGACTGCAGGATCGTCCATCGTGCAAGACGGCGAGGAAATTTCGGGGGCGATTGTAAGCGTAGAAGAAAATGTCATGACGCAGCGTAAGGCAGGTGTTTTCTTCAGCATCTATTACTGCATGACGGGTGTACACGCGATACACATTCTCGTTGGAATCGGCTTCTTGGTATGGCTTTTGATACGAGCCGTACGCGAAGACTTTAATCCTCAATATTTTGGCCCAGTCGATTATGTTGGACTTTATTGGCACTTGGTTGACCTGATTTGGATCTACTTGTTCCCTTTACTCTATCTAATCCGTTAGATGGCGAATTGAATTAACCGTAAAAACGATTGCGGTTCACGATTCAGTTAACAGAAGCACAACCACTTACGGCAGCAAACTGCACCTGGAAACAAACATGTCAGCTCACGGCGAATCAAAAGATGGTTACGATTTTGCACATCCGATTCCAGTACCGATGCTTCTATCGGTTTTCTTTGCATTGGTCTTTCTGACGATCGTCACTGTGGCTCAGGCCAGCTTTGACATTGGAAGCCTCGACATTCTTGTGGTCATGGTAATTGCAACCATCAAAGCGGCCTTGGTGATGGCGTTTTTCATGCACATGGCTTACGACAAGCCTTTTAACGTGATCATCTTTCTTTCCTCGTTCGGTTTTGTTGCGTTGTTCTTGATCTTCACGATGAGTGACAGTGCGCAAACCTCTCCAGCGTTTGAGCCTGTCGTTGAAGAAGTCATGGAGACCGACCAAGAATCTACAAACGTGATCGCAGAGGAGTCCTCTGCAACATCTGAGTAGTCACATTGTGAATTTGGGTACCAAAATCTTCACATATCTAGGTGTCAAAGATACCGAGCCTTGGCGATCCAAATTCGGGCGGGAACTGAGAGACCAAATGAGAATTGGGACGGCTTCTCAACCTTCGATCGCCGTCCTTGAAATGGATTCAACTCTGCAGGCAAAATGCCTCGTGATCCCCCGCAGGAGCGTTTTAAGGCTCCCCTCCAAGCTCAGATCGATGTATCAGGCCTAAAATCCCCCTAGTAACTGAGCTATTCGAATTATTGAGGGTGTTTGGCGTCTGTCGCCTCTGTAGTGTGAGCGGTAAGAGGGTAGACTAACGCCTACACGTTATTCATATCCGCTTTGGGGATCGGTTTTGAATTGAACCTCGAGCAAATCGGTTCCTTGTACATCGATATAACGGTCGAGTCATTATGGCCTTAATCATACTTCGCTGTATTTTTCTCATGTGCGCAGGTGGCGTATCAGCCATCATCAACACCTCGCTCTCTGATACTTCAACCACTGTGCCTTGGATTGTTTTTTCAAGCATTATGGGAGGTGCAGTATTGGTGGTGATTGGCGATATTTACGCTCCGAAGAAAAAAATTGACACTATCTCATCCCTTTATTTTGGGATCTTGATTGGTGTTTTACTTACCTATGTGCTGTCTGTTGCCTTAGCTCCGTTACTGGCTCAATCCTTTAACCCGGGAATCATACAACTGCTTATCGGTCTGGTTCTTTGCTACGTCTGCACCAGTGTTCTGCTACAAACCAAAGATGATTTCAGGTTCCTGATTCCGTATGTTGAATTCGTTAGAGAAGTTAAAGGTTTCAAACCGCTAATTCTTGACACCAGCGTAGTGATTGACGGGCGGATCGCAGACCTGGTAGCAACGGAGGTTTTTGATAACCAACTGATCATGCCACGGTTCGCGTTAACAGAACTTCAAGCCATTGCGGACAGCAGTGATAAGATGAAGCGAACACGGGGACGTAGAGGACTGGATATCCTAAACCAGATGCGATCTGACGAAAAAATTGACCTCACTATCTTCGATCGAGATCTCCCTGAGCTTGCTGGTCAGACCGTCGATCTTAAACTCGTTCTGTTGGCGAAACACCTTGAAGGTAAAGTCGTTACAGGCGACTACAATCTGAACAAGGTTGCAAAACTGCACAGTGTCCCAGTGATCAATTTGAACGAGATAAGTAATTCCCTGAGACCCAGTTTTCTGCCCGACGAAACCTTCGAAATCAAAGTGGTGAAAGCTGGAGAGGGAGCGGAGCAGGGCATCGGCTACCTCAATGACGGCACCATGGTAGTGATTGAAGGTGCTCGCGATCACATTGGTGACCAGCTTGTTGTCAAAGTAACGAGCACACTCCAGACCAATGCGGGCCGGATGATCTTCACAAAGTATGACGGAACATGATTCTATCTCGATCAACGGCACCGGCGTACCTCAATCTTTCTCATGCATGATGCAAGGTTCTCGGCAATACTACGGGATACTCCTCGTGATTAGGAACTGACCTAGGCGCATCTTTTGCAGCAATAATTCTAACCGTACCCAGTCATCAAACCCTACAACCTTCGCTCCCAATCATGACTCAAATAAAGCTTTCATCATTACTCTTACTCACCTTCTCATTCTTTTTTGGATTCGAAAATTCTAGCCGAGGTGAAGAATGGAAAAACCTCATCGATAACACATCGCTCAGCAACTGGAAAAAAGTGGGCGGTGATGCGACGTACACTCTACAAGATGGTGTGATTACTGGCCGAACAGGTCCGGGGAAAAATACCTTTCTAACTTGCGGACCTTTCTCAGATTTTGAGTTGGAATTTGATGTGCGTTGTGACGCTGAATTGAACTCGGGTGTTCAAATCAGGAGTAAACAATACACGAAACCCACTCCGCAAGAATCGAAACCAAATCGTATTCGCGAAAAAGGTGAAATGTACGGCTACCAATGCGAAATCACGTCCAAGACAAATGGAGCGAACGGCTGTGCGGGAAACTTCTGGGATGAAGGACGAAGAACCCGCTGGTTAGACGAAACCGTTGCCTCTGAAGAAAAGCAGAGTCTTTACCGAGCCGGTGAGTGGAATCACTACCGAATCGTTGCCAAGGGAAACCACATACGCAGTTACATCAATGGAGAAATCGTTGCAGATTTCCATGATGACCGTGACGCATCGGGACTCATTGGGCTCCAAGTTCACTCGATCAAGAAAGGTACCGGACCTTTTCAGGTTTCTTGGAAAAACATCCGCATACGGGAACTTTAAATCTCCCGTATCCCACTGAATCGATTGACCAGCAAAAAACCAATAATCGCCTTAGCGAGTTTGTTCCGCGGACTGCAAGCGTTCAAGCTCAGCTTTCAATTCGGCTACCTTCTCTGGTTTTTCGAGGTAGAGATTGCTGGTCTCCGCAGGGTCATTGGATAAATCGTAGAGCTGCCCCTGAGGTCCATCGACAGGTGCTTTGACCCGACTCGGCTTAGAGAACCCTCCTGAACCAAGGCCGCTGATGAGCTTCCACTGATCCTTTCGCACCACCCACATGCCACTTCCTGTCTGCATGGCGAGTGAACGACGGGACGAATCCTGATTACCGTTGAGAAGCGTGTCAAGAAAACTGATACTGTCTGGGCCAGCCAACTCGTTCAAGGGAACACCGATGATCTCAGCCAACGTTGCTAAGACGTCGGTGAAGCAAATTAGCTGCGAGCTTACGGATCCTGCAGGCACATGCCCGGGCCAGCGTACGAGGAAAGGCATTCGATGCCCGCCTTCCCATGCATCCGCCTTCATTCCCCGCAGCCCTCCCACACTATCATGGCCAAAGCGTTCTCGATCAACACCGTACCAAACCGGTCCGTTATCCGAGGTAACGATCACCAAGGTATCCTTTGAGAAACCTGATTCTTCCAGAGCATTCAGCACTCTGCCGACCATCGCATCGACCATCGTCGTAAAGTCACCGTATAGTCCAGCTTTACTCGCACCTAGATATTGCTCGGCGGGTAACCATGGGGTGTGCGGTGCGGGGTAGGCGAGGTAAAGAAAGAAGGGACTATCCGCTTCTGATTCTCCGTGTTTGCGTATCACTTCAATCGCTTCATGGGTAAAACGAGGAAGAACCTCATCCAGATTGAGGTCTGGAGCAATACCACCCGCACGCCAAAACTTCCCCTGAATCGGTGACCATCCCTCGGTGCGATTCTCCTTGATCATTTCGGTTGGTGGGCTCACCGCACGATCATCGCGAATGTAAAAGTAGGGCGGAATGTCTGTTGAAGCGCGGATTCCAAAGAAAGAATCAAAACCACAATCAGTCGGTCCGCCAGGCAGTGGCAGATCATAACCTTTTTCATTGAAACCAAGATGCCATTTACCCACCATTGATGTTTGGTAACCGGCGTTGCCTAAGAGAGTAGCCAACGTAGTTTGCCCGGGATCAATGACAGCTTGCTTGGGCCATTTCCGAACATCAGTCCGAAAGGGATAGGTACCCGTCAACAAACCGTATCGAGACAGATGACAAAGAGGCCCAGGAGCATGTGCATCAGTAAATCGCATTCCCTCTTTAGCCAATGAGTCAAAAACGGGAGTGGGGATCTTTGAAGAGCGGTTGTAACATCCCGGATCCCCATACCCCATGTCGTCGACCATAATTAGGACAACGTTAGGTTTTGAATTCTCTGCTACGCATAATTGAGTTGTGCTCATCCATTGAAACCAGAACACACACTGACAGATAATTAAAAGATATTTCATGAGGGGATCTCGACTTCGTTTTCTATTGGCCATTTACGTGAATGGCTACAGGCCTGCGTGGTTTATGCTTCCGCAAGCCGCTGAAATGGGGGCGGTTCTCAACTTCTTCATGAAAATGACGATTCTGTCAGAGTCAGTTCTGAGAAGGTCAAATTCTAAACGTTTTAGTTTTTTATTCTGACGCTAATGAGACAAAGACTTCATTAAAAACTTGCCGGTTTGCCCGTCGTATCTCATCACAACGACTGGTTACCGAATGGTGATCCTCAGCATTCATAAGAAAAGAGAGTAAATGCTGATCATGAACGTCGTCAGGTATTTCATGCCTCGCCATCGTGTTCATCAACCGCAGGTTACCCTCAACCCTACGCAAATACCGATATCCTTCGGTAAGAACGTCTGCTTGATCTTTCCTCAAGCAGCCTGCATCAACCAATGCACCGAGGGATTCAGTTGTACCCACGCGAAGGATTTGGGGATGCTGCTTCAGATATCGCAGCGTCAAAGCTTGCGAGATCAACTCAACATCAACCGTTCCACCAACACCTCTCTTTAAATTACCAGGTCGTGCTGTTTGCTCCATCCTCAAACGCATTTCTCGGATTTCATCAGCCATCTCTGACTGCCAACGTATTCCGCAAAGTGTTTGATGTACTCTTTCATCCACACGCTGACGAAGTGAGTGAGATCCGGAAATCACCCGAGCCTTGCACAAAGCCAACCATTGCCAAATTGGAATTTCACCTTCGGTAAATCGTGAGAAGAAGGAATCCAGCTGCATGGCCCACAAACCTTCTTCGCCGGAATCCCGCAACCTGGAATGCAGCTCATAGAGTCGGGGAACATGACTGGAATCATTCACACGATCCATGATTCTTCGTGCTGTCTCATTGAAGAACTGTTGATTCGTGAGTGTTGCTCGATGCCCACCAGGCCGACGCTGTGTCTGGCCATCCGAAAGGTACAGAAACACGGCATCAAGATCGCTATGGTAGTTCGGTTCACGTGCACCCAGCTTGCCAAGAGCCAGGATGACAAAATCGGATTGATCTCCGCTAGAGTCGACGGGATCTCCATACTGCATGGCGAGCGTTTCTTGTTCATATTCCGATATACGCCGGAGGCACGACTCAGCCGTGTCACCAATTGCCTGATGAATTGTTTCGATGGTGTCTTTGCCGAGAATGTCACGGACACCGATCATCAAATGAGCGCCCGCTTTGAAGCTGTGCAGGATTAATTCGATCTCCGCTGCCCCGCGGCAGAGTTCTACTGAATGCGAATCCAATCTGGCTGTGGTCGGGAGACGATTCATCATTAAGGAATCCACCAACTCGTCAATCATACCGGGACTATTGGTTAGTATTCCGACGAGATAAGGAGTCGCTGCACAAAGTCGCACCATTAAACCCATGGTGGGCTGACTACTTGCCATGAGCTCCCACAACGAGGCTTTAGCGCCTAACGAATCAGTCACTTGGACAAGTGAGCTGAGCGTTTTATCCGGGTTGGGCGTGCCCGCAATTGCGGATAAAAGTGATGGCGCAATGGAAGCGAAGAAGTGCCGGCATCGGTGTGGCGACAGAAATGAGACATTTTCAACGCTCAGCGAATGGAGGTGCTCCATCATCCGCTGCGGATCACTCAAACCATGCTTTGCCGCTACTGCTTGGATTAATTCAGATTCTGGGTTTGGATCAAGCAAAAGCTCAGTTTCAATTGCTATGTCTAAAGCGTTATCTGGAGCATCCAGCATCAGATGGTTTATGGATGCACGATTCTTCTCAAACGTATCCAGTAAGAGGTTCTGAAACCGATCGAGATCGGCCTCGTCAGCGTCCGATTTTTTGATCCCCAAGTGCCATGCAAGTCGGCACTGATCCGATGCATTCTCGGGAAGGATTTTACCGGATCGATCAAACATCAAGGCGATCTGATTTTGCAATCGACCTAAGCGTGCATAACTCTCAGAAAACAGCATCGATTCCTGATGTGTCAAACAACCTGATCTTTGCAATGCTCCTACTGCTTCATAGGTGTTGCTCTTGCGAACTTCCGGGAGACTTCCGCCATGAAGTAATTGCAAAAATTGGATAGTCAATTCCAAATCATGCTTGCCACCCGGGGTGTCGGTTAAATCATGACTTAGATGGGAAGTTTGCTCGACCCGTTTTTCCAACTTACGTCGAATTGTGCGAGTTTCATCTAACTCAACTCGGCTCATGAACTGCTGGTAAATCCACGGCTCAAGTCGAGCAAGAAGAGCATTTCCAAGATCACGAGATCCGGCAACAATTCTAGACTTCACAAAATCGAGCCTTTGTGAAGTTCTTCCCGCAGTCTCATAAATGCGTATTGCTTCGCGAAAACTACAAATGTGAATTCCGACTTCAGAACGCGGGCCTTCACGAAGATCTACATCAAGGCCCGAAGTGCGCGTGGGATCGCCTCGAAGCAATCCAACTAACTCATCAACCAAAGTGCTGTAAAAATCGCGATGCCATACATTGTGGTTATCGATTGAATCGTAAAGAAAAACCAATTTAAGGGGTGAGTTGTACCGTATTACTATGCCCCCAAGATTGCCCAGTCCGAATACGTCCACTTCAGCAACCGTACCATCAGGCCGTTGCGGTTCTCCGCGTCGAGCAATCAAGCGTTTCATCACGAATTGCAATCCCACCTCAATCATTGAATCAGCAATTGCCGAGAGGTAGCGTCCTACTTTCTCCGGCGACAACCCTGTGATGAACTCTGCATAGGCGACTCGCGTTGTATGTCGAACATAAAATTGCCGCAACAAATTCGACGCCCTATTTAGTTGGTCAACCTCTCCCAACTGCTCCGAAAGATCGGTAATCAGTTCCTCCCGCGATTTCGGCTCACCCGAGGTTTCGATGATCCAGCTAAACATTTCAGGATCTGCAATGATCCGGTTCGCAATGGTTTCACTCATCCCCATTAGCTGCTGCAAAGCAGATAATGCATCTGAATTTTTCGAAAATAGTCCTAGCCAAAATTCATGATCATCACTGGCTTCAAAGAACTGAAGGATTCTTGCCAAAGAGAGATCCGCATCAAATGCTCTGCTCAATTGCTGGCTTAATATCTGATAGAAAGCAACTGCATGATCGCTGGACTCGGTGAGGATCTGCATTCGCTTGACCAGAAGCTCAGCCTGCTCAGGGTCCGACCAGGGAACACCACGCATCCACTGCAGAATCCTATCGGATGCCTGACCATGCGAATTTTGAGCTTCCATAATCAACTAAAAGCGATGAGAGTAATCGAGTGGATATAGCCGCTTCTTACGATTTGCGACCCTGTCCTCGTTGAGACGATGCAGCGTGGATGATCGGGGATAATTCTGCCAGACGGAGTCCCTCACTATTGTGCCAGATGAGGACCACTATTGGCCATTCCCACAAGCAATCAAATAACTTTCATTCGAGTGAAAAGCTGCGGAGCCGAAGAATTGCTGCGGATGAACTCGATTCCTGCGAGAAACACGGAGCGGCTCAGGGCTGAAAATGAATCTATACCACGTGGCTTTTGATCATCCACGCAGCACTCGGATTGCCTTTCCGCGGCATTTGAGAGGTAGCAGGAAAGGCCCGTTTCTCGAGTGAGTTGATTGTTTGCCGGAAATCTCAACGAAAAACGAAAACAACGCCTGATCGTAACCTAGGGTTTGGCACGGAGCACCGAGCGGGCGGATTTAACGATTCTGAACCGCAACATGTGTGGCGTAATCGCAACATGCATGGGGTGAATCGGCAACACGCGGGGGAACGCGTAAGCACTGACTATCCGCGCAAACTATTTGCCAGTAAAGACTTCCATGATTTCCAGCTATTCTACCTCTACTTTTGGCACTGAAGCTGCGTTGAACTCCCCTGATCAGGTGGATCGATTCGCAACGGGTGTCAAGGACCAGTCGATGGAAAAAAAATTAAACCGGCGTAGCCTTCAGGATGATGCATTTGACGCTGAAGAATCGATCACCCGCAGAAACCGCGTCATGGGGCAGGAGTTTACGGATCAAATTGAAGATGAGATGTTTCAAGATCCAGATAAAGCTCAGCAACGTGATGAATCCAGCAGTGACCCCTCAGAAGATCCTGTCCGCATGTACCTCATGCAAATGGGACAGATTCCACTTTTGAATCGCGAGCAGGAGATTGCTGCTGCTCAACAGATCGAATGCACGAGAGATCGCTACCGGCACTCCATGCTCGCAACTGATTACATGCTCCAAGCAGCGTTGAAGCTTCTCGAGCAGGTCCGCGACAAAAAGCTGCGATTGGATAGAACCATCGAGGTCTCTGTCACCAATGCATCGGAAAAGAAAGCGATCATGCGGAGGATTGTTCCGAACTGTCGGACCATCCATCACCTGCTCATTCTGAATCGGTCGGATTACTGCACGGCGGTCAACAAACGCCTCCCGCTCCGCCAGCGTCGAGCAGCATGGAAGAACCTTGTCATCCGACGAAACAAAGCTGTCCGACTCGTTGAAGAGATGAATCTTCGAACCAGCAAGTTACAGCCAATTTATGAAAAAATGCGTCGCGTGATGAATCAGATGTCCGCGGTACGCAATGAGCTCAACTCACTTGATATTGATGAGCCTGACTACGCTGCAAAGCGATCGAAACTCCGAAAGAGTCTCATCCAGTTAATGAGATCGACTTATGAGACACCAGTCACACTCACCAAGCGAATCATGCAGTGTGACACCTACCGTGATGACTATGATGCCGCCAAAAGAATTCTGTCGGCTGGTAATCTGAGATTAGTGGTCTCAATTGCGAAGAAGTATCGCAACCGTGGCCTCTCCTTCTTGGACCTTATTCAAGAAGGCAACACGGGTCTGATGCGTGCTGTTGACAAATTTGAATACGCTCGAGGTTACAAGTTCAGCACCTATGCCACCTGGTGGATCAGACAAGCGATCACACGAGCCATCGCAGATCAAAGCCGGACCATTCGGGTTCCTGTTCACATGATCGACACGATGAACAAAATCCGACAGATCACTCGTGATTTGGTTCAGGAGATTGGACGTGAACCGACTGCTGAAGAGATTTGTGCTCGGAGCGGGCTATCAATCGACGACACCCGTGTGATCCTCAAGATGAGTCGCCAGCCTCTTTCCCTTGATCAGCCAATAGGAGATCATGAAGAGAGTGTCTTTGGCGAATTCTTGGAAGATTATCGAGATGATGACCCGCTGATCGAAACGAATCGTGCCGCATTGAAGACGCAGATCGAATCTGCGATGGAGACGCTAAATTATCGCGAGCGTGAAATCCTAAGACTACGATATGGTCTCGCGGATGGATACACCTACACGCTTGAAGAGGTTGGCAAGATCTTTCAAGTGACAAGGGAGCGCGTGCGGCAAATTGAGAGTAAAGCGGTGAGGAAACTTCAACAGCCCTACCGAGCGAAATCACTGGTCAGTTTCCTTGACGGAGCCGAGCTCTTTCTTCCCGACTCACTTGATGCACTCTAGTTTGAAGAAGAGTGATGATGGGTTGCAGTTGGCCCCATCCCTTAAAGTCTTGAAACGATTGAATGCAAACAGATACCGGTGGCAACACCGACATTCAAACTGTCGGTGCCTAATTCCATTGGAATATGAGTTTGATCTGAAGCGTTTGAAGCGACCTCAAGATCCACTCCCCGCGCCTCATTTCCCATGACTAAGACGATCGGTCGATCATCAAAACTCAGATCACTGATCGGTGTAGAGTCAGTAGCAAGCGTTGTGACGATGGTTCGAACACCAAGTTGCGCAGTCATCCAACGCAGTTGATCGGCAGGGTGATCAAGAAAATAAATGCGCAGCTTGAATACATTGCCCATGCTCACCCGTACAGTTCTTCGGGCAAATGGGTCTGCCGACTGCTTATCCAGAAGAATATCCTGCACACCCAGAGCAGCAGCCGTTCGGAACATGCTACCAAGATTCTCATTTTCGGAGACTCCTAACGCAGCAAGTGCCACCGGACGAAGAGCTTCAGACCAATTTAGAGCCGCAATTTGCATTTTCGGCGGTCGATAAGCACATGCAAGGAAGCCTCGATGGAAATCAAATCCGACAAGCTGGCAGATCTCACTTTTGGGAAGAACATAAACAGGTAAATCTCGGTCAGACCAACTCTGTACTTCAGATTCTTTACACTCTTGAACCAGCAGAGATTCCACATCGAGAGTGCTGGAAAGAAGTCGTTCTACACACAAGCGTCCCTCCACCACAAAACGACGCTCACCCTTCTTAGATTTTGATTTCCACCGCAAATCTGCATACGGATACAAGAGTGAGTCACTAACCGAACCCAGGCGGATCACCCGTATCATTTGTTGACTCCCAAGTAGATCGATTCGTTCACAGATCGATCGCGTAGATGAACCAAGGGTATCCTGCATCCGGTTAGAGCTGTTTATTCCTCGGTCGCAACCCATCAGCGGTAATCACTTAGTCGTGCCTTTCAACTGAAGGCTTCCATCGGGAGATTCGAAGCAACCAACAATCAATAGACCCGCTGTAATCCGATATGAAGACCGTGAAGATAGAATGCTCGATAGCTAAGATCGGAGGTGGGTCTCGATGCTCCAATCAATGGATCGGATAGATTCACACCCAACTCCGGATCGATCGCGCCCCCAGGGTGAGCGGCCTCACTTATGGCGAGCAAATGGTAGCCCAAGGTGAGGTCCCAACCTTCATAACGATGCCAGCCTAACGTCGCATTGATCTCAGGAACCCATGAGAACTGCTGGTTGGTAATTCTCCCTCGATTTGTCTGTCTAACGAGCAACCCCTCATCCTCGGTCGCAGTGGATCCATCAACGGTAACGGTGGTTTCACCTTCCCGTAAGATATCGCGAGTCAGTGAACCGAAGGCAACTTTGACCAAACCATGGAAAGACCAGTAGTCTTCACGATACTCCGTTTGCAGACCAATTTGAGCTCCGTGGAACTCGTTCGAGGTTTGGAAGGAGTCACGAACTGCAATGGTTGAGCCAACCGGTGCGAAGTCATCATCGAGTGACACCGAGTTGGTCTGAATTCCTAATCGCTCATTAAACCTTACGAATTGGTAACCGTAGAGTAGATCCAAGGTCGCTCCGTAATCAGCGCCAAGAAAACGGCGGAACGCAAGATCACCACCATAGGCCTCACTGTCCGCGTTCACCACAACCGATCCATCCGCCCGACCCGGCTCTGCGATCACTTGCGTCTCGGGTGTTGGAGTCCATTCATCAGTGAAAGCAAGGAATGGCCGTAGAAGGGTAGGAGTCTCAGATTGCTTGCGTTCAACATTGAACTGCGTACGACCGCCATACACACCTCGCCCCATAACCCCCATGGTCTGCTGCTTGTTCATCCAACGTCCCGTGGTGAACCGGAATCCAGATGTCATCCTGGTCATGATGCGGTCACCTACAAGTACTTGCTCACTGACACCCGTACCGTTGGCAATCTCTGTGGTTACCAATCCTGGCAAACGCACCCCGCGTCGCAACACCATCATGTATTCCACTCCGCCAAACCAATTTGA
>JAAXIK010000045.1:0-2876 GCA_012270385.1 Rubripirellula sp.
GGCTTGGGATCGTAGCAGGATAGAGTTGCTCCATAATCTACACCTAAGGCATTTCCTCTCTGAATGATTTCAGCCTTGGTTAAGTCAATCAATGGAGTATGGATGCGGATAGCGGCATCACCTTCAACACCAATCTTTGTGGCTAGATTAGCCATTACCTGAAAAGCCTGAATGTACTCTCGACGACAATCGGGATAACCACTGTAGTCCAGTGAATTTACGCCGATAAATAGATCTCGGGAGGCGATGGTTTCAGCAAATGCCAGTGCGAGGGACAGGAATACAGTGTTCCTGGCGGGAACATAAGTAATGGGAATGGAGTCACCAATCCCTTCAACACTTTCACTCTTTGGAACTTCAAGATGATTGTCAGTGAGTGCTGACCCACCAAATTGTGCCAGATTGATATCGATAATTTGATGACTCACGACAGCGAATTGCTTCGCAAGAGACTCTGCTCTATCCAACTCATAACGATGTCGCTGTCCATATTGAAAGCTGATCGCGTATAGCTGATAACCTTCGCTTTTGGCGATAGCAAGGCATGTCGCACTATCTAATCCACCTGAAAGTAAAACAACAGCCTTTCTAACACTCATCAAAAAATCCAATAAAGTACTAGTGATCAACAGGGAATAGATCTTGCTCTACGGAGTAAACCTTTAAGCAAAGAGGTCATTGACTGGTTCACCAAGACCATCTTTGGTGACATAAAATGGCCTGCCTTCTACCTCAAAACCGGTTTTTGGAGAGATGCCTAATGCCTTCAAGATTGTGGCATGAAGATCACGAATCTGAACTGGGTTCTCTACAGCAATCAAAGGCCTCTCGTTGGCCGTCTTACCGTATACAAATCCGCGTTTCATACCACCCCCAAACATCAGCACGCTCGTACCACCGGTAAAATGTCGGTGTAAACCATAGTGTTTCATTTCAGAAACGTAATCCACTTTCTCTGTGGCCTGATCTCGAGCGTTAGACCCGGGGATGCCTTCTATCAGCGCATCTCTGCTAAATTCCGAAGCGACCACAACTAAAGTCCGTTCAAGTAAACCACGACTCTCAAGGTCGAGAATCAATTGAGCAATTGGAGAATCAATCTCCCGATGCATCCGTGCGACCGTTTCATGACCATTTGCATGAGTATCCCAATGAAGGAAAGGAACATACTCCGTTGTTACCTCGATAAATCTTGCTCCGGCCTCAATGAGCCGTCTTGCCAATAAACACCCCTGCCCAAATCGACTGGACCCATAATTCAATTTGCTTTTTTCGTCCTCAAGAGTCAAATCAAATGCTTTACGGTCTTGTGAGCTCAGGAGCTCATGGGCGCGATCTAAGGATCTCAGAATTGACTCACTTTGAAAATCAGAAACGCTACCTCGTACGGGACTGCCGTCCATTAACTGTTTGTACAAACTTCGACGTTCTGAGAACCTTCGCTCTGTCATCCCAGCGGGTGGTTGCACAGCGATGGAAGCTTCGGCAGGGTAGGGTAGATTCATCGGACCATACTCGCTCCCAAAAAAACCAGCTGTTGTGAATGCCTTTATTTCCTCGCTCTCCCCAACACCCTCTAACCGCTGACCAATATTGATGAAAGGAGGAATAACGGAATCACGCCTCCCTAGCACTTTCGCAATCCAAGAACCCAAATGGGGACAAGCGACCGTCTGCGGGGGCACGTAACCGGTATGCCAATGGTATTGATGCCTTGAGTGCAAAATACTTCCCAAATCTTCCTGCACGGCAGATCGGATTAAGGTGCCCCGATCCATGATCGATGCGATCCTCTCAAGACCTTCACAGACTTGGACCCCATCCACAGAGGTTTCAATAGCCGGGAAGGTACTCAGCATCTCTTTTACAGGTAACCCCTTACGAAAGGGTTCATAATGCTTTGGGTCGAATGTGTCAGGAGCAGCCATACCTCCTCCCATCCACAGTAAAATACATGCGTCAGCTGTAGGCTCGTCTTCAGTGCTCGATACGAATGCGCTTTCCTGCATTGCAGAAATTAATTTTGGTTCCGAGCAGGCCCAAGTGGCAGCTGATGCAGCGCCGATTCGACGTAGAAAATCTCGCCTGACAACACTTTCGGGAGCATCTCTATCCATGTCGTAGCTCATCGGATTGCTTTCCTTATTGGGGAATTCCCGCAAGTACTTGGTTTACTAAATATGATTTGGACTTGAAGTATGGAAAGCCGGATTGAAGTATTTCCCGCAAACGTTAAACATGATCAACGAACCAAAAGAAATTCAGGGCTCATAAATATCGTCCACAATAAATCGGCTAACCGTTCTTTTTCAATTGGATTACCAAGGTAGTGCTCCGCGAGAATGCGTTCCCTGCTACTTGGCTCACGTGAATAAGCAAATCGATATAGGTAATCAACAAGGTCATAATTCTGATGTGCAGACTGCCGAATCAGGTTCTCCGCTCCCCGATTCAGTATTCCCGCGAATTCAGTGCCATTGGATAGATTCATGGCTTCCAGAGTGGTAAGAGATGCAGGTCGCATCGATGTGATCTGCTCTCGCATGGGCCTTCCTAATGACTTCATAAGTGCATTGTTCTTAAGCAGGGCAGCGCGTACCATCAGTGATCGTCCTGAGATAGCAGACTGCAAAGCTCTTGGCGCGAGTTGATTAATAGCTCGGCTCCACACATCTAGCGGTTTGACAAGGGTTGCTAATTTCGACTTCTCATCACCATCGCCGCTCTTCCGTTCCGGCTTTGAATTAAGTGCTTCGGTTACACGCCATTGCTCATCAGAGACTATTTTCATCAGCTCACCTTCAGTCAAGCCGATCCTCCCTTCGAAAAAAAGTCCGGCAGGGTTAGGTGTGATGCCACCATTACGAGCGACGATT
>JAAXIK010000045.1:2911-3178 GCA_012270385.1 Rubripirellula sp.
AACCTTACGTGAGCGACAAAAACGATTCCTTGAGGGTCTTCCCAGTTATCAACTTTGGCTACAGGAAAATCGTTTATGAATATCTCAAATGAATTATCACAGGTGACGACAGCCGCTCCCCACAACGGTTCACTAGGCAGATCAAAATTCCTCTCAAACCGCAGGCTTTCACCAGCAGCTGGAACTTTCCCATCACGTGCCGACTCACCCCAGATCCAGCTAGCACTCAGTGGGCGATGCTCGCCCTCGTAGGATTGACTAGCACCA
>JAAXIK010000308.1 GCA_012270385.1 Rubripirellula sp.
GGTAGGAGGTAATCCGGTGAGTACGATTGAGAGTCGTCTGATTAGGGATCGAGCGTCAGCTTGATGCGAATACGTGAGCCCCTTGTCAGCTAATTCATGAAGAAGAAATTGATCTACAACATTTTCTGAAGATCGAACTACCTACTCCGTAGTTGAAGTTCCTGTGGATTGCAAATCAGGACGAATGATCGGCTGGAATGACCATAACTCTACACGCTCCTGAGCGACTTGCTTCATCTGCCCTGGCCAAATTGCACCCTGCTCAATCCATGCCTCCAAGACTGCGATCTCCTCCGCAGGAATTTGAGCGTCATCAGGTGGCATCTCCATCCCTGGATCGAGATGCTTCACAACCTCAACCAAGTAACTATCGGCAACCTGACCGGGAACAACCGCCGCCAACCCCGAATCTCCTCCCTTCAACATCGTTGCCCGGCGATCCCGCCGTAGGCCTGATTCAACCTCATCTTCTCCATGGCAGTGCCAGCATCGATCCTCGAGAATCGGCAAAACTTCACGGTCGAAATCAATCTCAACGGCGATAGCCAATGACGGATTCAGTAACAGCATCAGTGAGGCTGCCATGAAATGGGTGAATACGACAGCGTAACGCATGCAAAGCTCTCGTTTGAATAAGTTGAGATAGATTGGACACTTCTGGCGGTAACCGCTCACAACGAACTCCTTCAACCAGTATCCGACTGTTTTATCCAACGTTTTAACAGTTCCGAACAAGAGGATGCAACATTCTGTCATGCAGCAATCTATCTTCCTGTAGCGGTTAGTCCAGAGAGAGCACAGAAAGGGGGATGACCGCCATCTCCGCACTATTATGATTGGCTCGCCGGGGACCATTATTGGAATAGCCAACATAAAGACAACCTTCATGCTCAGTCGCGTAGGGGTAAGCTAAGGAAGCGTTTGTGTGCGACTCACCTGGACCCGACTCAAAAATAGCGTGACGAATGACATAGAGTCTGGAAAAGCCCATCCCATTTGGATCACCCAAGGCGATGGTGAGTGGGGACCGCCGTCCACCACCATCCGCGGAGGTAGATGCGATCAAATAACGAATTCCGTTGCTTAGCGTACCGCAACATGGCTTCGAAGTCGTCATGGGAAAATTTGTCTCCGTGACCTCCGACCACGTCTCACCATAATCATCACTCTGACTAAATAGAGCCAGAGCACGGCCACCATACCGCGAGATATTCACCAACCGGTTTTTTGAAACCCAAACCGACGATTCACCCCAATGATCAAGGACGTGGGATGCAACGGGAATCACCTTGAGATTCCATGACATGAGGTTATCCCCGTCGCTAACGGCGACAGCAGGTGGGTTACCGCGACCAACAATAAACCCCGGCATGACCCAATTTCCATTCTCCATCTTCACTGGCTCTGTCATCGGCCAGAAACCATCTTGAACGACTGTACCGTGATCCTGCCAACGACCGCTTGACTCATCCAGTGTGTAAGCTCTCGTGTGAACATCTTCCCGAGTGCCATAGAAGGATCCAAGAAATGCCCAAAGTTTTCCTTGATGTGAAAGAAAAACACCGTGGCTGACTGCAAGGTTGTCTTTCTCCAGCCCGGCATCAATGGTGGTCACCGGAGACCAAGTCGTTCCACCATCCTTACTGACCCGAAATCGACCCTCCTCGGTAAGTGTATTCTCACTTCCCTTGTTATGACCAAAGGATGCATACAAATCGCCACGGTGCCAACACAACGCGACACCATGCAAGAAACCATAACCATCGATTTCAGGTTCGTAACGCTTAATCACTCGAAAGGACTCATCTTTAAGGATCTCGATGTCGGCTGTAGATTGAATTGCATCGCCCACCCAAAGCTTCGCTTTGCTCGGAACGGTTACCTTATGGGTACGATCCACCGGATAGAAAATCTGAGCCATCGTTTCAAAAGTTAGAGATTCGTGAAAAACTCGAATCTCATCGATAGCGCCCCGAAAACACTGCCAAAGACGACCTCGGTCATCCACACCACCAAACGTGATCGGCGCAGGTGTTTTTGGAATAACGCGATTAAGCTCAAGGGTTGCAGTGATTTTGTCGTTCACCCACAACTCGGCTGTACTCTGCCTCAACACAAACCCGACGCGGTACCAATGGCCTGGCTCGGGGCGAACTTTGCTGGAAATGGACTTCCAGCCATCCTGATATACATACAGACAAATCTCACCGCTGCGATCAACCATCAAACTCCACTCACGATGGTTCGAAGAGTAAACATTTTTCGCAGCCAAGATCTGCTGCTGCCCCGTGGGTTGGTGCAGATTCACCCACATCGATAGGCTGAGCACTCGGGAGGGTGCAAGAGGAGCCGGTGCTGCTGTTTTGAGCACTGACTTGTCTCTCAACAACAGAGATTTACCTCGTACCCCATCGACCAAGGTTGCCGAACCTAGAACCCGCAGACCTTGATCCGCAAGCGAATCACACCTCCACTCCTTGGCTAGATCCTTAATGCCTGCGCCGCTTCGCACATCCTGACGGCTTACCTCTTGTGGAACTGCCATCGATTGGCTGTTCATGATCGTCAACCACAGCGTTAAAGCTGCGATAAAAGATAGAAGTTGGTGAAGAGGTAAAGGCATTCGAGTCCAATCGGTTCGTTTAAAAAGAAGAGAGCTCCATCGACTCGTAGGCGATCGATCAAGATAGAATCCAGCCAGCATTCCTTGTTCCCCAGAAAGAAGACAAGACGAGTTAAGGGTGGTGAAGCAGCAACCCCGACACGGCAGCTTCCTGCTTCGCTATATTATGCGTCGCCACTGGGGGAGATTGTACTTGGTTGAGGCCATCGATGATGAGCCGAGAAACCGACTTTTGCCCCAATCCATCGAATTCACACCGACGCTAAGTAGCATCTCACAGAACCTAAGGAAAGCCAATGCAAGGTTTTTTCACACGCAGCTTGATACTTCTTCTTACGGCATTTTCATCCACGGCGATTCAAGCGGATGTGAGGCTTCCCAATATTTTCACCAATTCAATGGTGTTGCAGCGAGGGCAGTTGAATCCAGTCTGGGGCAAGGCCGACCCTGGTGAGTCCATCACGGTTCACATCGTGACGCAGAGCAAGTCGGCCCACGGGGATGAACAGGGCACCTGTACGGTCACCTGTGATCCTCAGAAGGTGGGGAAG
>JAAXIK010000407.1 GCA_012270385.1 Rubripirellula sp.
TAGCGACCCTGCCAGATGTTTAACAGTACTGTGAGGAGGCTCGACGCCGAGGTATGAAGTACTTCAAACTCAGAAATACGGACGCAGATAAACTTACGATTGCTACAGAATCACTGACCATCGACCAATTGGACTCGACTCAGTCTGTTCTTGCTCCTGATGCCAAGACACTTGACACACTCACCGAACCCCGCGAATTCAATCTAATGTTCAAAACAACATTAGGAGCTTTAGGGAGTGAAGAAGATGCAACATTTCTTCGGCCAGAGACCGCCCAGGGAATCTTCGTCAATTTTAAGAATGTCCTAGATAGCAGTCGTGTCCGCGTTCCATTCGGTATCGGCCAAGTGGGGAAGAGTTTTCGAAATGAAATCACTCCCCGCAACTTTACCTTTCGGTCACGAGAATTTGAGCAAATGGAAATCGAATTCTTTTGTCACCCCAATCAATCAGCTCAATGGTATCGTTACTGGAGGGACCGACGTTTAGCGTGGTACACGAAACTCGGTCTTTCAAGTGAATCACTCATTATGCGTGAACATCACCTCGAAGAGTTAGCTCATTACAGCACTGGCACTGCCGACATTGAGTACGCCTTTCCATTTCTTCCAGAAGGGGAATATGGTGAACTTGAGGGAATTGCTCACCGCGGAGATTTTGATCTTCGCAGCCACATGGAAGGTAAATTAGATCCCAATACCCCCAAGGGTCAACGAATGGAGGTTGAACTTGGTGAGAATGGAAAACCCAAACATCGAGGTTCGGGTAAAGACCTAACATACCGTGATGAGATGACAAATGAGAAATTCATTCCTCACGTGATTGAACCTTCCGCGGGTGCCGATCGCGCAGTGTTAGCATTCCTTTGTGAAGCTTTCACCGAAGACGAAGCCCCGGATGACAAAGGGAAGATGCAGACGCGCACGGTAATGAAACTTCACCCACGACTTGCCCCAGTCAAAGCTGCGGTATTCCCCTTAGTCAAGAAAGATGGGATGCCAGAGGTTGCAAAGGAAATCTACGGTGAACTCAAACAAAAATTCACAACGTTTTATGATGAGAAGGGCGCGGTCGGCCGGCGATATCGCAGACAGGATGAAGCAGGCACACCATTTTGCATCACCGTAGATACTGATTCATTAAAAGATCAGACCGTAACCATAAGAGATCGAGACACCCTCGATCAGTGGCGAGTTAAAATTGCGGATCTTTCGGATGAGCTGAACAGCAGAATCCATCAGCCCGCCACCTAAACTTTGATTTCCGCGATCCATGTAGATCTCAGTTCACTAGCGGATTATCCTTCGAGACAGAGACCCGAGAGGTGCGGTTGAAATTGGTTCCGGCTTCGTCCAGTTTTCTTGAGCTGCCAGATTCGCCACGGCTTTCTGCCCACTAATTACCGCACCCTCCATCGTGGATGGCCAGCCCGTTGCTGTCCAATCGCCCGCAAGATGTAAGGAGGGCAGGGGAGTGCCAGCTTCTGGACGCAGTCTCTCGTTTTGATGATTACAGATGATTGTCGCACGTGGATCCGTAACAACACGATAGCTCAGCAGAGTGGCATCTCTGGCTTGAGGACTCACTTGCCGAATCTCATGCTTCAATTGATTGATCAGAGTAGTATGATCCATTGATTTCCATTTCTGAGATCCGCTAATCACAACTTGATAATAATACCCGCGTTTCGATGAGCTGACACAGTCATTTGAGTCAGACTCATGTGCAGTCCAAGTCGGACGAAAAATCCATTGGGCGACAGTACCCACTGTGATCAACTGATCGAAATCCCCAAGGGATCGGTCGAACCACAGATGCACCCCTGTGATCTCTGAACTGGGTAAGCTCTTCACTTTACCCAAATAAGCTAACTCCGGTATCTCACAAATGATTCGTTGAATCTGATGCCAAGGCACTGCACTGATGACATGGTCGCACGTATGGAGCTCCCCCGCATTGCAATTTATACGATAGCCATTTTCATCACGATGCACACTGCGAACAGAGCAACCGCGGATCATCCGCACGCCTGCTCTTTGAAGATGGTTGACCAACTGCACTCCGAAGATTTCTGAAAGTGGCTTGGTCGGCACCCATATATCAGCCGAGCGATGATTTCCCGCAAACCCAACGACAAACAGATGCTTCAACGCATCGACCGAAATTTCTCTGGTTGACTCTCCCAAAGCACTGAAAGAGAAAACGTCCCAGAAGTTTTCGATGACCTGATTGGATTGACCATGAACCTTCAGCCAAGTTGCAGCCGAGATGTCCTCGTCGGCAATCTTTACATGCCTCATCAAACGAAACATGCCGCGTTGCACCATGTAACGCTCAGCCATTGATAGAAATGGCATTCTCCATAACAAAGGCAATTGATGAAAAGGTGCGGGTAACCAACGCCAAGGTTTAGTGACTGTGATACCAGTAGAAGCATGTGAGAATGCAAGGGATGACGAAATGACCCAGTACTTCCGTAAACCACATCGATCCAATAGATCAATGAAATTGACACAGCAACCCATGGTAACATGCTGGCAGTAGTCCAGCGTAACATCGACTCTTGGGTCATAAAAGGAGCCAAATCGCCCCCCCGCTGAACGCCTTGCCTCCAAGCCTGTCACCTGAACCTTCTCACCATAGAGTCGTACAAGGCACTCCGCTGCTGAGAGACCTGACAAACCTCCACCCACGATTACGATTTTTCTTGGCATTTTCTGATCGACTTCCAAGGATTGATCATGGTGAGCAAAACTCATGATGTCATGGTGGCGGTGGAAGCTTAATTCTCCGATGGAGGAACGGGTAATTTTGCGAATAATCTTGGTATGAAGTGATGAATAGCAAGATTAGCCTGCCGCGTGATTGGAACTGTGACTCGGCGAGTCACAACACACATTGGGTCCTGTTGAATTTGGGATAATAGTTCTCGATAGGTCCGCCACATCATGCTGAACATGCGCCGCCCATCTGGATGCAATTTCTCCCAAACTTTCCAACCGGATTGATATAAGGCTTCGGCTCGTGAGGCCTCATCAAGAATAAGACAACACAAACGATCATCTTTCCTGGGAAATAAAAGATCATCTTCGCCCAAACCGTGTCGCTCAAAATGCTGGCGGGGTAAATAAATCCTCCCCCTCTTCGAATCCTCAACGATATCCCTAAGAATATTGGTGAGTTGAAATGCGATGCCACAATCTATCGCTGCTTGCAGAGGTAAATCTCCATCGAACTGCCATACGTGAAGACACGCAAGACCAACAGCAGAAGCAACCAAATAGCAGTAATGCTCAAGCTGCTCGTAAGTATCGAAACGAGTTTTTTGCTGGTCTGCCATTACTCCATCAATGATCTCAAGGAAATAATGAGGTGGGATCTTAAAACGTGCAACGGTATCACGCAGTGATGGAAAAATAACTGCCGCGCGATGTCTCAGATCAAGGCCATCCGTGATTATCCCTTCCATGCTTGGGGAAACGGTGGGAAGTTCAATAGCAGTTGGTGGGTTAGCCGCCAAAGTTGGAACGTTGATACGAGTGGCCTCACGCCACCACTCGAGTCTCTGCGTTCGAATCCGCATCGGATCGTGCGAATCCCCCAAATCATCCGTTGTGCGTGCAAACGAATAAAGAGCGAACATGGATGCTCTCTTCTGCAACGGCAGTAACCAAAAGGATCGTGAAAAATTACTGCCACTCCGCTTAGCAATTTTGCGACACTTTCGATAACTTTTGGCAGTAGAGATCACTTCGCTATTTTAATATTTGAGAGAGGTCTGATTAGTTGGCTGAATCATCAAGTGGCTGAGGTAAAACATCCCCTATCAAAAGCCAGTTGCTGCTCGACCGAGAATCCAGAATCGCCTAGGTAGACTAACTCTTGGAGTTGTCGTGAATACATCATAGTGATTCTTCTCAATTGCACGCACCGCCTCAAATCCTCCCGCACAAAACAAATTAACGGTTCGGGAAAACCATGATGGGACCAAACTTGACAACTCTCTTCCTTGATGCAAATAGCTGAGAACATCCTCACAACGACTCTTCACCAATAATTTTAATGCATGCTGTTGGGAGGGATCTCGAAACTCTTTGATTTCAATGGAGTATTGGTTGAGTTCATCTTGTGGTAAGTAAACTCTTCCTCGTTCAAAATCTTCAACGATATGCTGCAAGAAATTGACCAACTGCAACCCGGTACATATCGAATCGGATAATTCAATTGCCCTTTCAGATTTGACACCTGCTAGATGCAATAGAACTCGCCCAACGGGGTTAGCGGACAACTTGCAGTACTCAAGCAACTCCTCCTGCGATTGATATGCTTTCTTGATTTGGTCCATTCGAAAAGCGGTGAGCAAATCTAGAAACGGTTGCTTCTCAATCTTAAATCTCCTCATGGTATCCGAGAGTGCGATGAACAAATCTCTTTCAGGTCGTTCCTCCGAAGACACAGGTGACACTGATTTCCGGAGGTCATTTTCCATGGAAGCTAAAGCACTTAAAGACTCTTGATCGGAAGACAACTCATCGGCCAGATCATCTGCTGTCCTGCAAAATGCGTAAATGTCGTAAAACGGTTGGTGCAATGGCCTAGGCAGCAAAAACGAGGTGATGAAGAAGTTTTCATAATGGCTTCTCGCTAATCGCCGATTCGCTAATCGGGATCTCCTAAGGTTTGCTGAATCTACCCAGATAGAATCAGCACCGCCCCCGTTAGACGGCACCTGCGGATGGCGGTTATGCTGGAGGCCAGACATGATTGTTGATCCTGATGAAACTTTCGCCGTATGATGACAGGGCGTTGCTTTCGCTAAATCCTTCGACACCAACCCTTGCTTGTGCAATGAAGATTATCCTTGCTGCTCCCCGCGGATTTTGTGCTGGAGTCAACATGGCAATTCAATCCTTAGACCTCACTTTACAAGAATTTGGTCCCCCAGTTTATGTCTACCATGAAATCGTTCACAACCAATACGTAGTTAACGAGTTCAAAGATAAGGGAGCTGTTTTTGTCGATCAAGTCAGTGAAATACCTGACGGATCTACGCTACTTTTTTCAGCTCATGGCGTTTCACCAGAAATCCGAAAAGCTGCTCAGGAAAAAAACCTGCACGCCTTCGACGCCACCTGTCCGCTCGTCACCAAAGTCCATCTGGAAGCAATTAAATATGCTAAGGAAGGTTATACGATCCTGTTGATTGGACATGAAGGACATGATGAAGTCATCGGCACGATGGGCGAAGCTCCCGAAGCAATCATCTTGATCGAAGATGAGGAAGCAGTTCGACGTTTAGAAATCGGACCCGATACAAAACTCGCCTATCTAACGCAGACAACACTGAGTGTGGATGATGCTAATCAAATCATTTCCAAATTGCGGGAAAAGTTTCCACACATTCAAAGTCCTCCGAAAGATGACATTTGCTATGCCACTCAAAATCGACAGGAAGCAGTGAAGAAGCTCAGCGAGGACGTCGATGCCGTGATCATCTTGGGTAGCCAAAACAGCAGCAATAGCCAAAGACTTCGCGAACTCGGAGCTGAAGATGGAACACCCGCTTATCTAGTGGATGGCCCGGAGGATCTTGATGCAAAAGCTTTTACGGCAGATCAAACAGTTCTAATTTCTGCTGGTGCGAGTGCCCCAGAATCTGTGGTGCAAGCCACCATCCGTTGGTTGGAATCCAATTTCGAGGGTATTGTAGAAGAACAGTCTGTAAGAGAGGAATCCGTAAGATTCCCACTACCGAAACCGCTGAGGTCTATTCAGCGAGAGCTTTAGTTTGCTAAGTTCTCTCGGGACCCAAGGTCGTCCCGTTTCTTACATCTTTGACTTGCTATCCTCCAGAGAGTTTAACTGTGGAACCTTCTGCATACTCCCTTCTTCCAGCAGCCGTAGCGATTGTCCTAGCCTTCGTCACCCGCAATGCGATCATTGCTCTTTTTTGCGGTGTGGTCGCTGGTGGTTTGGTGATGGCTGGGAATAGCCCAGATATCTCAACCTGGTTTGCGAACGCAAACTTTGTCAAGAACCTATTCTTACCAGCTCTGGGTCAAGAATCGTATGCCACGATACTTCTCGTTTATCTCTGGTGCTTGGGAGGTTTGATGGGACTTTGGGAAAGAACCGGAGCAGCACTACACTTCGCGAATCTCGTGGGTAGCAAAGTAGTCAAGGGACCTCGTAGTTCTCTATTTTTTGCATGGTTAATGGGCTGCATTTTCCATCAAGGTGGAACAGTGAGTACCGTGCTTGCCGGTGCAACCGTCAAACCTCTGACGGATAGATATCGCGTCTCACACGAGGAGGTCGCCTATGTTGTTGACTCCACTGCATCCCCAGTTGCTACGGTCCTACCGTTCAATGCTTGGCCCGGATTCATCTCAGCTTTAGTTCTTGGAACGGTCTTACCTCTATTCGAAACTGAAGAACAGAGCCTCAACTTCTTCTTCTCAAGCGTTAAGTACAATTTCTATGGATTTATTGCACTGACCTTCACACTTCTTTTTGCTATCGACAAACTACCTTGGGTAGGTCGCAAAATGAAATTAGCAAAAGAACGGTCACGATCAACTGGCCAGCTGGATCGTGAGGGCGCGAAGCCCATGCTTCCGTCAAAAGAAGAGCAGGATTCAATGCTAGCCGACCAAGCCGCTAATTACCCTCCAAGCCTTTTAGATTTTCTCATCCCGTTGGGCGTTTTACTTTCGCTGACAGTCATTCCAATACTCTTCTTTGGAACGAGTTTGATCAATGAAGCATTCATGGCGAGCCTTCTCTCTGCCATTTTTGTCGCTGCCATACGAGGAATGAAAGCTGGCATCATCATGGATGCATTCATCGATGGTTGTAAAACCATGACAATCGGAGCCATCATTCTTGGTCTTGCTGTCACCATTGGACATGTCTCAAAAGAACTTCACACTGCCGCATTTTTGGTATCTCAAATAGGTGATCAGATACCAGCCATTGCACTGCCAGCGGTGCTAACAGTGCTCTGCATGGTCATTGCTTTTTCTTGCGGTACTAGCTGGGGAACCTATGCCGTGGTCTTCCCCATTGCAATGCCTTTGGCGTGGTCAATCCAACAGGACCCCGAATTCTTGGCCGTCTGTTTCGGTGCAGTGCTTGGCGGAGCTGTTTTCGGTGATCAGTGTTCACCCATCTCCGATACAACCATCCTCTCGGCGATGTTCTCAGGCTGTGATCTCATGGATCATGTCAATACTCAGTGGCCGCTTGCCCTCAGTGCTGCGAGCCTTGGCTGCTTGGCAAGCACTTTTTGTGCTTGGCTGGTACTCTAAACTGGAAGATCAAAAACGCGAGAATAATCGAGCCGTTATTTTGTTGCTTCGCGACCGAGCATGCGAAGTTCAGTACCGTAGACTTCTGTGGTTCATTTTTCAGTACCCTGATCAACATCAAGGAATAGAATCATGAATCCATTTCCATCAGCAATTTTGAGTTGGAAATCAATTCACTGATCGAATCTTAAATTGCTTGAATAAGGCATCGGTCTTGGGGTCATGACCTTGGACCATAATCGTCCCAGCCTCTAAACGGGACCCTCGCCTCGGGTTTTCGTTCTTCTCTCGCGTATCGGTCCAATTGCTCACTTGAACCCCATTGACCCAGGCAGACATGGAGGGCCCCCGTGCTTGCAAGACAACAGTCACCCATTTCTCATTGTCGCCCGCAATGAATCGAGCATCCTGCCTGCGAAAAATACCTCCTGTTCCACAATCTGCCGGAACCAAAGGATCCTCGTCACTCCCGAAATTACTGACCTGACATTCGTATCCCATCATTTTGTCACCGGGGATACATCGAAAGAAAATTCCAGAGTTCATTTCTGGTGTTGGCAGTTTATATTCCGCGAGCAAGACGAAATCATCATATTGTTCACTTGTTTCTATCTGCCCGCTTCCCCCTTGAACACGCATCCAACCTGATTCTGTCACGGAGTATTTTGCATCCATGTCTGGGTATTGCTTCCATAACGCAAGATCCGAGTCAAGCAGTGATTTTAGGTCAAGTGGCCGAAGCATCACACGACGAAACTCGATGCGCCCGGAGTTGTGCTGCAAGCCTATTTTCCCTGCGGAGGGAGGTTTCGGATCTTCATAATTACATACATCGACACCATCTAAATTGATCGATAATTCTACACTGCGGTGACTGATTTTCATCGTCCTCAAATTGTCAACACTTGCGGCAGGGACATTGGAAGCCGCTTCACGATTTACCAAGCTCCCAGTCGAAAATGGGTGGCTGCTCGGAGCAATGTTAATTTCATAGCACTCGGTGGCTACATCCCCTGGGACTAGATCCGTATTTAAAAATATCCCGCTATTGACTTCGCTATCTGCACGGTATTCAACGAGAAGCTCGTAGTTATCCCATTTCATTGACGTACACAGAAGACTCATCTCTCCCTCATCAACAACAAGAAGCCCGTCCTCAACACGAAAATTGGCTTTGCCATCAGTCTCCCAACCAAACAGAGTCACTCCATCGAAGAGCTTGATCCACCCCTCAGAAGCTTCGCTCTCGGCAAGGCGTGAATTGGAGAGTGAGAGTCGATCTAATTGATCATCTGGTTTTGCTTTTTCCAAAGAATTGGCGGGGATTTTCTCTTGCGATTTATCTTCAATACTATCGCTGGAGGAATCTACAATCGGACCAGGATTCGAATCGCCACAACCAACAAAGAGAGTGAGCGTTGAAATGAATAGCCAAGAAATGTAGACGTTGCGTGAACTGCAAACTGCAGATGAGACACTATTGATCGAATTCATCGTGTAATTAACCGTACTGATAGGTTTCAAAATACTCCGTCCATGCTTCCCGAATTTTTGATTCTTCCTCAGCAGGCAATTGATGCTGATTCGTCTTATAGCTTCGATGCTCATTCTCTACCCAAGACTCAATCAATGGCTTAACCGAATCAAAATCACCTAAACGCAGATCACGGTAAATCTTCTGAAGTGTCTGAACGGGGGAACTAGTTAAATCCTCGTAGCGAACATCAACAATACGGCTTGGATCGATAGTGGCTCTCTGCCTGTGGAAGGCGCGATACATACGTTGAAGGCAAAGAATCACGTAGTCTTCTAATCCCTCATGATTCGGTCTTTGCAGTGCTTGAACCTCATCAAGACCTTGCCATAAGCGACGTGTGGACGGGTAGATGGATCGAGGATCGCGAGAGATATGAATAAACTTCGCGTCAGGGAATTCTTTTGCTAACCAACCCACCCGTCCCGTATGCGTGGGGCTCTTGATGATTAGTGGCCTCTGTGTTGAAGAACTCACAGCGAGAAGGAATTTCCGGAGCGAGGAAAGCCAGAACTGAATCGAATCTTCATCCACTCCCTCAAAGTCCAAGTAGTTACTATCCACAGGACCTTGATTAGGGAAAGCCATCCTCCGATATGGAGAAGGCAAGCCCAAGGTTAGTAAGGCAAATTCATCTTCTTGCGGTCGATCCCAACCCGTTGCCATGTTATCAATCGGTCGTTTCCCCGGCAAAAGCCACCCGCAGAAACGTCGAAAGAACCATTCCGAAATCAGGAAATGGTGAGGCGAAAAGCATTGATAGGTGGACGGACTGCTCAGTCGTTCATCTTTGACCATCAACTCGTGAAGTAGCGTCGTCCCGCTGCGCCAATGTCCGACGATAAAAACGGGTGGCCCGTGCATCTCTGCCGATTCCAACCTCTTCGAAAACAATAATTTCTGCAGCACTGCCAACGTTCCATTAAAGGGTGTCGTTGCCGTCACTCCAAACATTAATGGTAATCGCGTTGGATGGACTCGAAATTTCGCCTGAGCTAATAGCTTGAACCACGTCGTTGGCAACATCCCATGCCAAAATCTAGGCGCGTAAAAAGGGTAGCTGTGAAAGCCGCGGTTGGACCCAGATGCCGATTTTGTTTTTTCACCATCGGATGATACCGCTGATTCAGCGGAAGACGGCTCGGGCTTCTCCGAATGGCCTGAAAAATCAGAATCGCTTATGTTGGATTGTTCGTCCATCAATTCGCATTTATTGGGAAGTAGTCATTTACGACTACCAAAAGTAGATACATTACGTCGAAAACCTACCCTCTTTCGGCGACTGGCACCGTCAGGAAATTGGGTAAAAGCCAAACCCCCACTTTATTCACTATCAGTGATCCGTGCAGCAGGATATCTTGCTGAAGGCGTCGCTAATCGAAAAATCAGTCGCTTTTTCGTGATCCGAACAAATTAAAGCAGCTTTTCCATCACACTGTCATAAAAATTTTCATTCATGAATAGCAGTCCCTCCCCCCCGCAAGAAGAGCTTTCGATTGCAGATCTACAAAGACATATTCGTACAATGTATTTCGAAAAGGACGTCGTACGGGGAATCGATGGAACTTTTATGTGGCTAATGGAGGAGATTGGCGAACTGGCGGCTGCGTTACGCGGTACTGACAGAGAGAATCTCGCAGAAGAGTTTGCAGATGTCATTGCTTGGTTAGCAACCATTGCAAATGTAGCAGAAATCGATCTCAATAAAGCATTGATTTCCAAGTACGGAAACGGCTGTCCAGGTTGCTCACGATTAGAATGTGTTTGTCCCAACACTGAGAAACCATAAAACAATCCAGACACACCACGCTCTCTCGCCATGCGTCACCGCTGAGTCAACCGATAACATGCCCATTGGAAAACAATCTGACAACGATCACCTCGCAACTGCCATCGGCCATCGCAGAAGATCAGTCTTGGTCACTCTGATGACCTTGCTTCTCGTGGCATGCACCACCAATGCAAAAATCTTTGCACAGCAACCCAACGAATCGCCTGCAGATCCAACATCTTCTGAACGCTTAATCGTAGGCATTGAAGGTTTTTATAGAGTTGGTCATTGGACTGGTGTAAGGCATACTCAGCATCAGCATGTGAAATCGATTACTACACGTGATGGGGACGGTGTCGAGGTCCGTTACACGCAGCCAAAAACGAACCAACGCACTCAATGGGCTTATGTAATTCCCGGTAGCGAAGCAGCGCCATTGATCGCAGAACTTGAATCAGGAGATCTCATCGCGTCTCGGTTCCCGAGTAGAGCATCGCCTTCTCGCGGATCTTCGATGATCCCTCTTTCGATGCCATGGATTGTTACCATTGGCGACCCACTCGGAATCGATGAGTTGGGAGCGAATAAGTTACTGGACCGAGGGGCATCAGTCGCTGTTTCTCAACCACAGACTGGTGCTGCGTTACCTGATTCCACGCTCGGATACAGCGGTGTCGACTTAATCATGATCAATGCCTCCGGTGGTGATCTACTTCGACAACTGAATCCGAATCAGCAAGAGGCTATTGTCCGATGGGTTGAATCAGGTGGACGACTCCTGTTAACGCTCGGCGCCTCTGCACCAACATTGCTGAAAGAATCAAGTTGGCTGCAAGATCTCTTGCCCATCACCGAAATCAAAATTGCTGAGCTTGATCCATCAGCGTTTGAAACCTACACATCATCTCAAACGCCACTTTCTCCATTTGACGGACTCTTGCTGCCCAACTCTTCAGGCACAAAACTCTTGCTGGGTCGAACGACCCGTCGGCAGAACGCACCGATAGCAAGCCAGTATAATCTTGGCCTCGGATCAGTAATCGCGATCAGTGCTGACTTGGAAAAACCAATGTTCGCAGACTGGCCAGAGCGAATGGACTTAATCACTCAACTGCTCGGGGATACCCTAAACCCAAAAGGTGAGCTACCAGCTCAAAATACCCGTTCAACCGCATACGATGATTTAGCAGGTCAACTTCGGACTACCCTTGATCAGTTTGAAGTAAAGAATCGATATAGCTTCTCTTTACTATCGCTTATCTTACTATCGCTGCTGGCACTAATCGGACCGCTCGACTTTCTTCTACTTAATCGGCTTCTTGGAAAACCAATCTTGGGCTGGCTTTCCTTCCCAATCGCCACTATTGGCATCAGTTTGTTTCTAATTTATGAGTCACGCCCACTCGCGTTATTGAAATCAGATAGTCAAATCGACATCCCTAAAATTCAATCCGCAACTGACTCCGAAAACTCAAGCTTGCCGGTAGAACAGCAGTGGAACCGTCTGGAGATTATTGACGTCGACACCACGATTGATAAAGGCTTTGTTCGGTCGATACATTATCTATATTCTCATCGAGCACAGCTCGCTGATATCGATGTTTCTTCCAGCGCCTCGTTAAAACGAATTGGAAGTAGGATGAGGAGTCATTTAACCACTCCTTTTGGGTATCCCGGTGAATCATTTGGTGGAATTCAGATTGGTATCGAAGACAGTCGACTCCCCACTTATTCAATGAACCTAGATGACAAACTGAGGTCAGCATCTATTGGCGGCATGCCTATTGCATCACGGAGCAGCAGAGGGGTTTATTCATGCATGGAATTTGCACCGAACCTAGTCAATCAAGACTCCATCTCTCGACGCTCGGGCAGCGAACTACTTCAAGGCAAACTAGCTAACCCATTAGATGTAGATATCCTTGATGGCATGCTCATCTACGGGAACTGGATTTACGTCCTCCCCACACGGTTCCCTGCTGGCAGTCTGATTGAATCACTCGACGCTCTGCGACAGAAAAACTTCCGCTGGCATCTATCCAGACAAAAAGCACTTGGCAGCTCAAGTGAAACGGAAGCATGGAATCCAAGTGAAACTGCAGAATTAGATCGAGTTGGTGAAATGCTTCTTTTCCATCGAGCAGCAGGTGGTACGCGTTATACCACACTAAACAATGGTCCATTATCAGAACTAGATCTTTCACACGTCCTCACAGATGAGCGATGCATCCTATTTGGGCAACTAAAAGATGCGGCTACTACGTTACAAAATGATGAATCAAGCGAGTTGAACGCAGAAGGAAAAAGGGAAACGTTCATTCGTGTAATTCTTCCTGTCAAGAATCTGAGAGAGAAGTGACTCCCTCCCAGTTTCAAAGATCACAACCCATTCACTCATCCCAAGATTGACCGTGATAAAAACTGCAGACCTAACGAAGAAGTATGGTGATGCCTTCGCAATCAAGAGCATTGACCTCAACTTGAACGCAGGTGACCTTTTCGGTTTCATAGGTCCTAACGGCGCCGGCAAAACGACAACCATGAGGATCATTGCGACACTCCTCGAGCCCACGTGGGGTGAGGCCTATGTATGCGATCACAGTGTTCACACCGCACCTAAGGAAATCCGGCGACTGGTTGGCTACATGCCCGATTTTTTTGGGGTATATGAAGATATGACTGTTGTTGAATATCTTGAGTTTTTTGCAGCATCCTATCGCATCAAGGGTTCAGCGAGACGCAATCGTGTCAATGAAATGCTCGAGGTAGTTGACCTCGACTTTAAACGAGATGCTTTCGCCAACACATTGTCTAGGGGGCAAACACAACGTCTAGGCCTTGCTCGCACTTTGCTCCACGATCCTCAAATCTTACTTTTGGATGAACCGCTTTCAGGATTGGATCCACGGGCAAGAATCGAAATGCGAAATCTGCTTCGCAAACTTGGCCAGATGGGTAAAACGATTATCGTTAGCAGCCATATCCTTCCAGAACTCGCTGACGTCTGTAATAAAATTGGGATCATCGACAAGGGAGAATTGAAGCAGAATGCAACCAAGGCTGAGGTGATTCGGATGGTACGTGAACATCTGGTATTAGTGATCGAACCATCAAACAGTGCCGACCTTGAAAAGATCGATGCCCTTCTGAATCAACATCCATCTGTCCAAGCTTGTGAATCCGGTGACAATTCAATTCGAGTGGTTATGAAATCCGACGTGGACGATTACAGTGATTTACCCAAACTATTGATTCAGAATGATATTGGTCTTAAAAAGTTTAGCGAGGAAGAATTAGACCTCGAAAGCGCGTTCATGGCATTAACCAAGGGAACAAGTAATCGCATGTAGAAGCGAAGTTGAAGGCGAATTCAACAACTACGCGTTAGCTATCGAAAAGTTATTCCACTTCTCTAAGTAGAAGGTATGGCTTCTACAATGAATCATGATCAGAAAGATAAAGCTACTTCTCTGATTTCTTTTTAGCTGAAGCATTTGAAAGCTTAACGATGAAATGTTCGAGAAGAAAGCGATCAAACCAAGGCTTGCTGTGTGTTCCCTTCAGACGCAAGTCAGCATCTAGCAACCATTTTAAAAGTTGACTCGCACGATCTCTCCGAAGACCTCGCAGATGCATCTTCGCCCGTTGCGTCTCATGAGGCCGAAATCCCGACGAAGCTAAGGCATCTTCTTCACGTATTTTATTGCCAAGTCGTTCTTTATGGTGAATAACTGCCGAGGCCATTCCTAAACGCCTGAGCGACCATGCTATCTGTGGTAGTAATGCTATCGGAGGCTGCCCACCACTCATTAATTTATCAAGATGCTTCAGTGCATCAGAGGCATTTCCGGCAGCGATGGCATCGTTTATTTCCCAAACTGTTTTCCCCTGCCAGCCGGTCACGATCTCGCGAACCAAGCTTTCATCAATGATCCCGCCAGGCTCTAGATAGAGCGCGAGTTTGGCAATTTCGGAATCTAGCATCCCTAACTCTTCGCCAAGCAAATCAACTAATGCATCCGCGGCCCCTGGAGTCACCTTGGACTGATGCCTTCCAGCTAAAAAGCCGGTGATAAATTTTTGCCGAGCCGCAAAAGTAATTCCACGTTTCTTATCCACCGTACCATGGCAAACGATCAATAACTGATGCTTATCAATTCCCTTATATATCCGTGTATTTGAAGCCAATGATTCAAATTCCAGAATCAATCTGGTTGCGGAAGCTGGGTTGGAAATATAGGTTTCCAAGTCGCTGCGATTATCTTTCTTAGAACTCCTATTATGTTGGGATTCCTCATCGACGCGTTTTGCATTTAAAAATGCATCAGTATCTCGGATCACGATAGTTTTCTTACCACCATCGAAATCAAAGAGAGATGCTGTCGACAAGTCATCTCTCAAGTCAGACCACTGCAACGACTCGCCGCGGACTTGCATCATGTCGCCTGAAGCAGTCAGTTTCTGCATCACCCAAGAACGCAGAGCTGCATCACCGCCCACCACAGCGATAACGTCTGGATAGTGGGCGTCCGAGGTTGCGAGAAAATCGAAGGCATGGAGGATAGACATGTCCTTAACTTAACAAGCACCAACGAGCGAAGCGAGCAGGCTGCCAAAGGAAATACAGACTCCCGAGCATTGATGATTGGTTGAAAAACAAATACAAGGTCATCGGATCGCTCAAAAGACGAAGGTAGGAACCTTCATTAGTACTGGCTCTGATTTTTTTTCGCTGTCGCCTCGGTTTTTCCAGCTTGGATGGGTCCTTGAGATAGCGGTTGAAAGCCACGAATCTTTGCGCGTGGAGCCAGACCCTGTGTGTCAATGGGTTGGTCAAGGAGATAAACACCACGATTTCCCGCTTCATCAACAGCATCTATCCTCAGGTAGAGCTGGCGAGGCAAGCTCGGATCAGCTGCCCAAATATATTGCCCTTCATTTCGCAACCCCGCGACAATCGTGGTCCAAGGCCCTTCCAAGGAGTCGCTGAAGGCTAGGGTAATGGGTCGCAATGGTAGGTTCCTATCGTCACACTCATAGCTGATCACAAGAGACCCGACCCTGCTACCTTCACCATACTTTGCCCCAGTAATTCGGACCTGAGGATCATCCACATCGACGACAACAAAAATATCAGGAGCCTCGCCAGTTAATGGCCGAGGCCTACCGAGAACTATGCTGCCAACCACAAACATACGGAAACCAAATACACCGATATCTTGTGTTTCAATATCAAAAGGGCTTTGCTGATCTGGATCGCTGCCCCACACCTGCCAAGTTCTGCGATTGTCAGTTGTTCCAGAGAATTCAATGGATGCTGCACCCTGAAGCCCCCCAGCGT
>JAAXIK010000300.1 GCA_012270385.1 Rubripirellula sp.
TGCTCCACACCGGTGGCTTGATCCCAGACAATTCCCTGAAGGATTACGAAGATGGTCCTGAAATTGCTTGGCAAAAAATCTGCAATCTTGACATGACTGCCGCCCGCGGAGAAAGGTTCATGTACACGGACGTGGGCTTTATCGTCCTCGCGAAGGTAGTAGAACGTCTGTCAGGCAAGGATTTAAACCAGTTCACTCGAGAAAATATCTTTAAACCCTTGGGCATGAGAGATACTGGATTTCTGCCCTCGAAGGAACTTCGAGGGCGAGCTGCGGCGACGGAAAAACGTGGCGGACAATGGATGCGGGGAGAAGTCCATGACCCGCGAGCGTTTCGATTGGGTGGTATCGCTGGACATGCTGGATTATTTTCAACAGCAGCTGACCTCGCAATTTTTGGCCAAGTCATGTTGCACCGGGGTGCAAAATTCTCCCACATCATCAATCAAGAAACCTTTGCTTTGATGACCCCTCCACGGATGACCCCGAGAGGAACTCGAACCTATGGATGGGATCATCAATCCCCCTACTCCAGAAATCGTGGATCCAACCTGTCGGACGAAGCATTTGGCCACGGCGGCTTTACCGGGACTGTTTTATGGATAGACCCAACAAAAGATCTTGTTTTTATTTTCCTGAGTAGTCGCCTACATCCCGATGGAGAAGGTTCCATCAATTCAATCGCTGGCGAGATCGCAACGCTGATTGGTAAGGTAGAGCCAAGCAGCCTTGAGGTAAAATAAGAACTTCGAGCTGATAATCATTTTGCTCGAGTAAAATCCAATCAAGTGATGCTCGAGTTTGCGTTCGCTAGAATGATTGAACATCCTAACCATTCGTGGTCAACGTGCTGCATTTTATTTCCTAAGAATCCGGATCCTTTTCCTTAATCATGTTTGAAATATCCCCACGTCTGCTCGTTGTAATCATGATTGCCTGCTTCATTTCGTTGGAGATACAAGCAGACGAATCCCAACCCAATATCATCTGGATTTCATGTGAAGACATCAGTCCACACCTGGGATGCTATGGTGACCCCCATGCCATCACTCCAAACTTAGATGCACTTGCCAGCGAAGGAGTAAGATACGCACACGCCTATACGTCCGCGGGTGTCTGTGCACCCTGTCGATCAGGGATCATCACCGGGATGTACCAAAATAGTATTGGCACCCATCACATGAGATGTAACGCAAAGCTTCCGCAGTGGTTAATCCCTTTCCCAATTCATCTTAGGCAAGCTGGCTACTTCTGTACGAACAATAGCAAAACCGACTATCAGTTCAGCCAGCCAAACCCAAAACAAATCTGGGACGAATCGGGTTCGCGTGCTCACTGGAAGAATCGCACAGATACAACCAAACCTTTTTTCGCTGTATTTAATTTCACCGGCTGCCACGAAAGTGGGATTGCCAGCGAGTCGAAATATAAACAGGTTACACAGAAGCTGACTCCTGCTCAGAGGCAGCAAGCAGAAGATCTCACGACACTGCCACCCTACTATCCTGACACACCTATTGTCCGGGAAGACTGGAAACGCAATTACGAATTAATCACTGCGATGGATAGTTGGGCTGGTGACTTAATCAAAGAATTGAAAGAGGAAGGTGAGTACGAAAACACCATCATCTTTTTCTGGTCAGACCATGGAATCGGACTCCCCCGCGCTAAACGATGGCTATACGAATCAGGGACGCATATCCCTTTAATTGTCAGAATACCGAAGCGGTTTCGTGAGGCCGATCAGGGCACTCCGCATTCAGTGGATGAGCGATTAGTTAGTTCTGTTGACTTCGGCCCCACGGTACTCAACCTCGCTGGAATCGAGCTCCCAACCTATCTTCAAGGACAGCCTTTTCTTGGGTCAGAATTACCAGAGCCAAGGAAGTATATCTACGGCGCCAGAGATCGTATGGATGAGCGCTACGATATCATTCGAGCTGTGCGAGGCACTCGTTACCGATATGTCCGCAACTTCGAACCCCTCAAGCCGTACTATCAGTACATGAATACGCCAGAGAAGGGTGCCACGATGAAGGAGATCAGGATTGCTGAAGAATCAGATCAACTGACGAAAGCTGGCAGTCTTTTCTCGGCAAAAGAAAAGCCAGTCGAAGAACTCTATGATCTCCATAGGGATCCGCACGAAATCAACAACCTTGCACAGGACCCAAAATACCGTAAAAAAATCGATGAGATGAGGCAGGCTCTGGCTCAGTGGCAAAGAGAGATCGGCGATATTGGACTTGTCCCCGAGGCTGAGATATCCATCGCCGAGCGCCAATTTGGTTCTTGTTTCGAAATTCTTCACCCGGTTGCAGGTCGGTCTAATGTCGAATCACCCGAAGCAATATTAGAAAAACTTGTTGAAACGGCAACGAAAGCATCGATGGGTTCGGACGCACTGAGTGATCTAGTCTCCGAAGTAGATTCCATGAATCCCTCCATTCGCTATTGGGCCCTGACAGGAATCGGAAATATTGGCTCCGCAGCGAAATCTGCTGAGGAAGTGGTGAAAGTCGCATTAAAGGATTCTTCACCGAACGTTAGAATTGCAGCAGCTCGAGCGGCTGCGAAATTCGGTTTAACCGAAAAAGCATTATCCGTACTGGAAGCTGAGTTAGAGAGCGAACATCAGTGGGGTAGATTGGCAGCAGCCATCGTACTGGATGAAATGGATGAGCAGGCCCGCCCGGCTTTGGGTGCACTGAAGAACGCTCTGAAAGATCAGCCGAACAAATACATCGTCCGAGTGGCAAACCGTGCGGTGAACGAACTCGAGGGAACGAACAACCAAGTCCCCTAATTCGTACCAACACAAAACCATGTTTTTGATGACCAGAATTCAATGAACTTGACTCCCATGAACCGCAACCTTTTTCTCTGTACCTCAGCTTTGCTCACACTCTCCCTCTGCTCATGTAGTGCGAGGCACGGTGGGCCATCCGATATCGATCCTGATGCCCCTACAGAATTCACGGAAACAGAGTCGGGTCTGAAGTATCGTATTCTCAGAAAAAGTGATGGCGTCAAACCTGTCGGATCCAACCAAGTGGTTGTTGATTACACTGGCTGGCTGGATGACGGCACAATCTTCGACTCCTCCTATGGGAGAGGCGAGTCGACCACCTTTCGAGTCTCTGGCGTTATTGAGGGTTGGACTGAAGGACTACAGCTGATCGGCGAAGGAGGAATGATCGAGTTGGAAATTCCTTCAGAACTTGGATATGGTGAAACGGGAGCAGGACCATCCATTCCTCCAAACTCTACCCTAGACTTCAAATGTGAATTGCATCGCTTCAATACATTACGCATTGCGATGATACTGAACAATCCATCAGCAGGACCATCTGAAACCTTTGAATCAAGCCGGTGCCTGAAGAATCTAATACCGGGCAGACAGATCAATTTAAAGCATGCTCTTGCCAAATTAAGATTTCACCCTTACCCGGCACTGAACGATCTCCGGAGAATCGGCGATAACAGCCAAGATTCTGGTCGTTTGGAAGCTCACATCCGTGCGGCTTCAGAAGATTGGAGTAAACCGAGATAAAGGTCGGATTCATCACGCCACTCTCTCCAAATGTGGGCATCAAATCGATCGGCTTCAATGAAATGATGGTACCACGCTGCATCCAAGCTCCAGTGCGAATCTCGGCCCCTTCCCCAAGGATGATCGTACCACCTATCATCTGAAGGCCGGCAAAATCTTTGACGGACCCACGTATGAAGATCGTTCCTCTTTTCATTCGCATGCCGACTTCAATACCTGCAGAGCCGTCGACAATGATGATTCCCCCTTTCATGCCTGCGAGACTACCTCGATACGCAGCTCCAACCTGCTGCCCCGCCTCACCTCGAACATGAATCTTGCCGCCGGACATCTCAGCTCCCACCCAGTCTCCTGCATTCCCCCTAATGCAGATTTCGCCTCCTTTCATGTGAGCACCTAGATGCATCCCTACGTCCCCATGAGCGGTTAGAGACCCCATGGTCATTGCACGACCTAAATGACGTACACGATGCATGTCACCATGCAGAACAATGTGCTCACTTTTTTCCCCCTCAACCTCGAAAAACTCATCTAATCGAAGCTGTCGCTTTCCGTGATAGACAATACTTTCGCAGATCTGTTCATGAGACATTTCTGCAAACTTATCGGGTGTGATCACTTCAGCTTCGAGGGTGACAACAGGATCCTGCTTTAATCGTAAGATGACTTCACTCATTGACTATCCCCATCCTCCGCATCATCACCAGTACATTTTTGTATCTGTGCATGCTCAATGCGTTCCATCTCTACGGGATAGTTTTCGAAGGACATGCAATAACGGTCTTCAAAGCGTGGCCGTAAGAATTCATCAATGTCAGGCTCATAAAAAGGCTGAATGAGATACTCTTTCCCATCCGGAGTCTCTCGAATATCGCCCTCCTCGATGACGATCTCCCCACCCTTAAAAACATAACGCGGATGACCAAACATTCGAGCGATATCTTTATCTTGGTGATAAATCACCAAATCAGCATCCTTCCCAATTCCCAGATTCCCTTTATGTTTCAAACCCAAGGATCGCGCGGGACCCGCGGAAGTAATCGTCGCAATTTCGTAGAGCGTATATTCACGGCTAATCTCAGGTAGCGAGATTTTATTCTTGATATTCAGAGGCAAATTTGCCATGCACTCATTTCGATAATCCGCACACATCAGCAATTGAATGATCTCGGGATAACGCCAGAAACAGGCACCATTTGGGTGATCCGTCGAGAGGAAGACTCGCCAAGGGTCGTTAATCAGAAGCAATAATTCCAAGCCCACGGCCCACTGCACCGCATTGACGAGATTACTTGGTCGGTAGGTATAAGGAACAATGCCACAACCGGTCTCGTTCTCCACATCGAGGTTGCCCCATTTACGACCTGTAAGCTTGTAGAGAAGGTGCTGCCATGGTCCGTCAGCGGTGATGGTGACTGTATCGCCGAATAAAACTGCACCGGCATCCGTAGTCATATTAGTGTGAGCATTAAAATATTCGGCCAGACGTGCGGCTTCGGAACGCATGTTCCCCCAGTCATCACCTCCATAGGCATGGTATTGAAGGTGTGCGAAGTGTGCTCGAGAACCTTCTAAATGCCGCATGGTCTCGAGTGTTGTCTCAACATTCCCCGGCGCGCCCAAATTATTGCAATGTAAGTGCAAGGGATGGGGGATTCCAAGTTCGTCGATCATTTTGGCGTACTTGGTGACAATCGTTCCAGGAGTGATGTGATCATAGCCGCTGATCTTAGAGGTCAAATGCTTGGAATCATTTCCATACTTCCACGAGGCGACTCCACCTGGATTGACGGCTTTGACACCGTAAGATTTCGCAGCCCAGATATACCAAGCCATAATCTGCTTGGCGCGCTCGTCCTCACCCTCTTCAAGAAGATCGAGAATGATCTCATTGTTTGCCAATAGAACAAGAGAACTTTTATCAACGATCGGTATATCGTTTAATTCCTCGTGGGTATGACGAGCAGACAAGACGGGAACGGCCGCTTCATTGACCGTTGTCCATCCCATTCCAGCGTAGAGGTAGCCGGTTGCAAAGGTGGTGGGTGCCATACCACCTAAACCACTACGGCGTGTCTTGGAACGAATGAATGCATGAGTCCGTCGATGATCCTCAGGCGTCCTCGCACGACCAAAATTGATGGAACCTCCCGCGACATGCGTGTGCACATCCACGCCACCAGGCATAATCACCATGCCGGTCGCATCGATCGTTCGTCCCGCATCAAATTTTGATGAAAACTTTCCGTCAGCAATATATAAATCTCTGACCTCACCATTGATCCCATTGGCAGGGTCATAAATCGTTCCGCCGGTTATCCTAAGCATGCGGTTTTATTGAATACTCGAGTAATGAAAGGCTAATCCCAACAGAGATAAAGTACTTTCAGAGAATAGCGAAGTGGCGTCACCATTGCTGCGCGAAGATGGCCAGAATTTTATCCGTCCCGCTGAATGCTGAAAATTCAAACCGTTCGCCATGCTCAGCCGCCTAACGATAGGTTGATCTCGTTTCAACCACTTGTGTTCACTCTTCACATGAGCTGGAACACCAAATCAAATCTGAGCTTCAATCATCTGAGGCTGATTGGTCATCCAGTCTGGTCGTAGTGCGATCGTTTCTCGGATACGGCGTACGACCTCCTCATCGCTGGGATAGGGAGATTGAAGAGCCGGCTTGAGCGGCATTGGGACTTCATCCATTCGGTAACCCGTCCCTGGAGCAGCTATACCCGCGGGAGCAGTGGTGATATGAACGCGTGATAGCCGACTGGTATGAGTCACGTGTGGGTCCAGAACAATGGTGGGCACTTTCGCGAGATGATCAATTGCCGGTTTGGGCATGGTCGCACCGGGATCCGCGCCGATAATAAACGCACAGTCCGTGTCCCCGCGTACCAGCACATCCACGGTGGAGAACTCGCCTGGATTGTATCGGGGGTACCCTCGGTTGAGGGAAATACCAAATGGGTATCCGGTTTGCCAACGCATGATCACGTCAGCTCCGGTGACGTTTCCATGTCCACGCATTGGCATCGCAACAAATTTCGTGAACGCATTCATCTCCGCTGCGAGCGTCAGAAGTGCCGCAGCATTCATATGCTTACCTCGGGTCATGGAGAGACCCATACCAAAGAACATCACACCGAACTTCGCAGCCTTCATCTTCTCGATCAGGTCTTTCAGAACCTCCAATGAGAGCCCCGTTTCTGCGACCTGCTCCTCAGAAACCTTTTGGTCTTTGATCAATGCCCGAAGAATGGTGAGAAGCTCAAAATCTTTTCCAGGTCGAACTTGGAGAAAATGATCCGCAGCTTTAGCACTCTTGGTTTCACGTATGTCCACCAAAACCACGGTGCGATCCTTGCGTCCCCTAGGTAAAAATTTACTCTTCTGCATCAAAGTGTACTTGGTGAAATGCCTCGGATGACATTCCGCGGGATTACCTCCCCAGTAGACAATGAAATCTGCTCGATTCTTGACTTCGCCGAGCGTACAAGTGACCTTACCACCCAACTGGGCAGCTATTTCAGTTGGACCGTGTCACAAGGAGGTATGGCTGTCGAGCAACGCACCAAGCAAGTCTGCCATGGCGACACATTCCTTTTGTGCCTCGCAAGTCGTATTGCTCATCCCGTACACAAGCGGCATGTCAGCTTCATACAAATGATTCGCAGCCACCTCAATCGCTTCATCCAAGGAAGCCGGCTGTCCATCGATTAGAGCGTCGGGATATTTTTTCTCAGCGGTGTGATTGAGAAACCATGACTTTCCCAACACGCAAGCTTTCTTGGCCTGATGGATCCTCACATCGTCCGCATGCAATTCGATGTCATCACAAACACAACCGCAAAAAGTACAGGTCGCGTTTTCTATGACTTTGAGTTCCATTGAAAGTCTTTCAAATAATACGGGTCGTCAGAGATGACTAGGAATCACAACCTGGGGAGGATGCAGGAGCGTCACTATCGTTATCGGTATCATCCGAACCGGATGAAGGTAACGTAAACGTTCAGCCAAGGGCTCGCCCGTGGCAACTCCCCCGGACACGTCTAGGCATGAATCTCCCAGGTTCTACCTGCTCCCAAGCTTCCTCATCACTTTGCTCCACTGGCAAAGAAAAGTGCGGTGAATTGGGTCCGTTGAGCTCTTTCTTGTTCATATTTCTATTGATATCAATCTGAGACAGTTCGCCATCCAAGTATAAACAAGACCAAGGAAATAGTCGAATCTCTAAATTTTTGCAGAGAGACCGCGTTGGGTCGAGGCTGATTTCCTAACACGCCGAATCTGCTGGATATTCGAAGGGATCGGCTAACAAAAGAGGCTAGCCGTATCGCATAGATTCAGAATCCCGAAAGAGTCAATCCAACTACCTATGAAGAGAGATTTCTAGCGATCTAATTCGGAGCAGGGGATCACATCCACATCCCAACCCTTGCTGGTTGGCATACCTGTTCCGTCCGTGTCCCCGCCCATCAATTGACAAGTGGGTGGGCCGTAGGGAACAAAAATCAAGCCCGGCGGAACTTTGTCCGTTTTGCAAATGAATTCTGCCTCACCATGCTCTGTGCGAACGAGAACCGCTGCACCATCCTCAACACCCAGGGCAGCCATATCATCTTGATGAACCAAAAGGGTGGTGGTGATCTGCTTGTACTCGTCTCCATCTTTACCAATGTTCACGTTCACTCCCTGCTTCGCCGTGCGCATGGGGTTCAGCATCAAACGTACAGTTGGCATGGAAGGTCTCTCATTGATTGGAAGTTGACGCTTCTGAACCATCGCCCAATCGCGGCCAGTTCAAAAAGATTGATTAGGAAATCACTCGGGTATCCCACAATTAGGATCATCGAGTCGATGAAGGTGAAAATGGTGAGGCCCGAGCTTTCCACCATAATTACCCGCGGAGATTCTAAGAATTCCCGGCATCGTCTTGACGGTGTCTAAACCCGCTCTCATCGCCTTGGCAACGGCTTGAGTGGAAAGTCCATCAATGACGATTTCATAAACGGCTTGTTCCTCCTCTTGGAGAGCGGTAGAAGTTTGCCCTCGAAGTGTCGGACACCAAGCATCATTTGTACTCGCTTTAAGTGGTTTGTACTTTGAACCTACCTTGGATCCACTTCGCACAATACCGGAGGGGAAGGGTAAGATCACATCACTTAACTGATTGATTTCCTCCACGGCGGCGCGCACTGCAGTAAGTGTCTCTATCTGAGTCCGTCCACACACCAGAAGATTCCCTCCACCAATTCCTTTTACGCTTCCCGTCACATCCTCACACAAAAATTCACCATCCATCACGGGAATACGCCAGAATCTTTGATCAGCGAATTTCTTGGAAATCTGAAAGCCGTCACCAAAAAAACGCAATTGAGCACCGATCTTGATTCGATCCTTCCTTCGCTCAACCGGCAAGCCCGAGTAACAAGCCGTGGTTGGGCAAGTCAGAACATTTTGTCCAACACGAGACGTGACGGCCGACTCCAGTGAATCACGATCAAATGCGAAGGCGAGTACCGCAGCGCCAGGTCGACCATCCAGCGTCTCATCAGGCTCCAGGTATTTCTCTAAACCCACCTCCGCATCGCACCCGATCACGCTTGAAGCATTGCCGCAGAATTCACTCACTGCGATCCCAACTAATTCTCGATCCAAAGCTGTGATAATTAATCGGGCCGCTCGCATCGGAAATGCTTCGGCAAATGTGTCATCGATAATTGGCGAACTGCTCATCATCATCCTTCAATTGTCTTGTTTACCTCCGATTCACGGAGGCCACTTCTTAAGCAGCGTCACCAATGCATTGAGCGCCGAACCACCATCACTCTGGCATTTCCACTGCCAAGATACTGACATCGTCTTTTGGTCCATTAACTCGGCACCAATTATCAACGGTGCTTTTCACATGTGTGACCGATTCTTCGAGAGATAGCTTCCCTGTTGCCTCAATCGACTGGAGCATTCGCTGGTCGCCGAGCTCATTAAGGTCTTGATCCATTGCCTCGGGTACACCATCGGAAAATACGAATAGGCGATCCCCCGGTTCAAGCGTCACTTGCTCAAGGTCGTAATCGATGCCGTCGATCCAGCCGATGGCAAAACCCTCTGCGGGCAGGATCTCCGGCTTGCCATTCTTTCTAAAGAGTACCGGAGGAACGTGACCTGCCGAAACGTATTGTAGGAGTCCCGTTTTTCGGTTGAAAACACCGTAGAACATCGTGAAGTACAATTCACCCTGATCTTCCATCGGGAACCGCTTGTTAAGCTCTTCCGCTACATCATGGGGCGGAGTAACAAGAGGCGTTCCATCGGGTCCAAGTTGTGCCAAAATGGATGAAGAGGAAACACTCCGAGTCATGGAACGGGCGACCGCCACACTCAGAAGAGAAGAAGCAACTCCATGCCCGCTGACATCCACCACATAAAGAGCGACTTCCTCTTCGCTTAGCGGGAAGTAATTCAGAAAATCACCAGCTAATTCATCACAAGGGATGTACTTCCAAGCGACATCAAGACCCTCAACAACAAAATCACTTGCAGGCAGCAGAGAATGTTGGATCCGGGCTGCAGCATCCAAATCACGGGTCATTCTGTCGTTATGCGATTCAAGCTGATCATTCAATCGCTCTAAGGTTTGATTCTGCCGTGAGAGCTCATCTCGGTTGCGAGAGAGTTCCTGATTGACGCGAATCAATTCACTGTTCTTTTCTACTGCATTTTCGAATGTACTGATCAAAAGGTTCAGGACTTGTTGGCGTCCGGACTGCACGGTGTAGGTTTTACCTCGCAGGTTAACCTCCAATGCAGCATCTTCTTCGGTGTCATCCACATCAATGGTGCTATGCAGCAAAGAATCTACCCGCCCCAGCAAGTAGTCTGCCTCATAAGGCTTGGTGACGTAGTTGTCCGCTCCCGCCTGCAGTCCCTCAATGATATCCTCGGGTGACGAAAGCGTACTCAGCAGTATCAAAGGAATTCTCTTCAGCGTTCGATCTTGCTTGACCGTTTGACAAAGCTGATAGCCATTCATCTCTGGCATTTCAATGTCACTGATGATCAAATCGGGCGGATCGTCACGAATCAGATCCAAAGCTTCGGACCCATTCGCTCCCCAACGGACCTCGTAGCCCGCTGACTCCAAGCGTTTGATCAGCATCTTTGCTTGTATTCGGCTATCTTCGGCGATCACGATCCGAATTGATTGATCACTGTTCACAGCGGTGTTTTACCTGCGGTTTTGTCGAATGATTCTTGGCTCTACTGAAGTCTAAAGCATTTTCATGACGGATGCTGCAAATCATATCCTTGTGGAACGATTACAAAGGCTTCAGGGCTCCGAGATCGAACTTTTATCAATAATCTTACCTCAAAGCATCTGAAAATGCTTCACGAAGACGATGGGTAGCGGTTGAAAGATGCTGCGACTGGATGACTGCATTGACCTGCAACTCACTCGTATTGATCATCTCCACATTAATCTCAGCTGCTGCGAGCTGATCGAACAACCTCGTTGCCACATGGGTATGGCTTCGCAGCCCGATGCCGCTCACCGTGACTTTGGCAATCTGCCCGCATGATTGCACGTCACCAGCGGTATACTTTTCACAGATGCTTTGCGCAACAGCGACGGCCTCCTCGATCCCGGCTGCATCGACGGTGAAGCTAATACTTGTCACGTTTCCCTCACCGTCGTTCCCTTGAACGATCATATCAATGAAGATTCCAGCATCACCAATGGTTTCAAACATTTCGGCTGCGATCCCAAAATGGTCAGGAACGCCGTGTATCGTGATCCTCGCTTGGTTCTCCGTCACAGAAATGCCGGTCAACGTGAGGGCTTCTAGAGCATCATCCTGCAAACGACTGACAAGTACATCCACGTCCGCGTTACCGTCTCGCTCTGCTTTGATCTGCCCCCAGGTCTTCGCATCATCGGGACGACTGTGCAGTTGGAATGCCTGATGGACCGCTCTTAAAGCAGTGCTTGCATCAGCTTTCGCAACCAAGGTAGAAATCTTAATTTCACTGGTGGTGATCATCTGTATGTTCACTCCCGCGTCCGAAAGAGCACGAAACATTTTCGCAGCGACATTCGTCTGGGAGGCCATATTCAATCCAACCACCGATACCTTCGAGACCTCATCGTCATGGGTTACACGATGAGCTCCCACCTGATCAAGCACTGAATCCACCGCCTCCAGAGTCGCTTTGATTTCACTGCGTGGAACCGTGAACGATATATCAGCTCGACCTTCCTTACCAATATTCTGCACCACCATATCAACAGCGATCTTTCGATTCGCAATCGCCGCAAAAATCTGCTTACTCTTTCCAGGAACATCAGGCACACCCAGAACCGTGACGCGTGCTTCACTCGCTGTCATTGCAGCTCCGCTTACCGGTTGAGATTGGGATTCCGTCTCCGCAACGATCATCGTTCCTTCGATGTCGGAAAAACTGCTGCGAACGTGAATAGGAACACCAAACTTCTTTGCAAACTCGATGCTTCGATTATGCATCACGCCCGCACCAAGACTTGCGAGCTCGAGCATTTCATCGTAGCTAATCACATCAACTCGCCGAGCCTCAGGCAGTAATCGGGGGTCCGTGGTGTAAACCCCATCAACATCCGTATAGATCTCACATGCATCAGCACCCAAGACGGCAGCAAGTGCAACCGCGGTAGTGTCGCTTCCACCACGCCCAAGTGTGGTGATATTTAGATCATCGTCGATACCTTGAAAACCAGCAGCTACGACGATATTCCCATCCTCTAACAACCTTTCGATACGTTCGGTTGAAATCGATTGAATTCTCGCTTTGCTAAAGCTGTTATCCGTCTTCATCCCGATCTGACCGCCAGTCAAACTAATCGCCTTGGATCCAAGATCATGGATTGCCATCGCAACCAGAGCAACGCTCACTTGTTCCCCGGTGCTCAAAAGCATATCCATCTCTCTCGCCGGCGGTGATTCACTAATCTGTGAAGCGAGATCGAGTAGACCGTCCGTGTTCTTCCCCATCGCACTGACCACCATGACCACTCGGTGTCCGGCTTGCTGTGCGCGAATGGCTTTCCGCGCTGCGGCTCGAATCTTTTCCACATCGGCGACGCTGGTACCGCCAAATTTTTGAACAATCAAAGACATTTTTTTGCTCTGGATTTGAATGCTGCCTGAGAGCACTCAACGAGGTTTGCGTTAGTGAATTTTACGAGAGTGCGGGAGGCGTAATCAAGATTTGATGAATTCATCCATCATGTCCCACCCTTTGGGATAAAACCAGTCGCTCGACTCTGCGGCAACTTCGCTGTAGTGATGCTGCTCATCGGCCTCGATCCCCGTGCCAGCGATCAATAACGGTACAGAACCATGACTATGTTTCTTGGTGGTGCAAGGCGTGGGATGGTCTGGAGTCACTAAAATCCGATGGTCACCGTAACTCTGCAAAGCTTCCTCAAGTGGCTGCACAATATGCTGATCGATCTGCTCAAGTGCCTCGACCTTGGCTTCGTGACGTCCCTCGTGTGACGCCTCATCGGGGGCTTCGATGTGAACACATACTAAATCATGATCTTCGAGAGCCTTCACGGCAGCTTTCCCCTTTGCCGCGTAGTCTGTATCAAGGTAACCCGTCGCACCATCCACTTCGATACGTGGCCATCCCACCAGCGCCGCGATACCTCGCAATAGATCCACAGCGGTGATCATCGTACCCTGAATACCGAACCGTTCTTTAAACGAGGGCAGCGCTGGTGCGCCCCCAAGCCCCCAAAGCCACAGACTCGTAGCAGGTCGTTTGCCAGCAGCTACCCGCGCGAGATTGACTGGGTGCTGAGCGAACAACGCGGCTGATTCATTCATCAACCGAACCAAGAGATCACTCCCTGGACCGCGTGGGAAATCATCACCAATGGAAAGATCGGTGAGGTCATGGGGTGCGGACGTCCTTGTGTCAGCCGAGAAGATCTCATCAGGACCGGTTCCACGGTAAACCAACAGATTCCGATAGCTTACGCCCGTGATGAATTCAAACCTAGATTCCAGGTCACTGCCACCAAGTAGCTCTTTTTGAGCCGAAGCGAGTAACTCCGATGCTTCTTCAGTAGTGATATGGTCCGCAGTGAAATCTTTCATCACCTGATCTTCAATGGTGACTAGATTGCAGCGAACCGCCCAATCATTGGGCGCTAACTCAATCCCTTGCGCGGCAGCCTCCAGCGGTGCTCGCCCCGTAAAGTATTGATCGGGGTCGTATCCTAGGAGACAGAGATTGGCGACTTCACTTCCGGCAGGCAGATGACTTGGTGTGTTATTGGCAAGCCCGACTTTTCCCTTTGACGCCAATCGATCCATTGCGGGTATTTTCGCGGCCTCAAGCGGGGTCTTCCCGGCAAGCTCGTCCAGAGGTTCATCTGCACACCCGTCAGGAATCACAATCACGTATTTCATAAGTCTTTCAATGGTTTAGGCCAAAACAGTCGTCAGCAATTCGTTTGCTTCGGTCGATTTGGAACTCGAAGGATCTCGGTTGTGGCTTTAGATCTCAATCTAAAATGAGTATCGATTCATTTACATCAAGAAACCTCAATGATCAGAGCACCTACCAATCCTGTTTGAAACGAGAATCACTCCACTCTGCTCGCTTATTTTCAGCGACCGACGGTTTGAAAGAAAGGGGGTTCACAAAATCTGATTCTCCCCACACCAGAGCAATGTGTTGTCCGTCCTCTGCAGGGTGCAACGAGCGGGAAGCTCGCGAGGCTAGACCAGCTGAGATCGGCTCAGTCAAGCAGTTTGGGAGGTTTTCACGGCCTTTTCGCCGGAGCTTCTTTTCATGAACAAGTCGTGCGAAACGATGGAAAATCGAATCGATCTCTCACGTTGCTACAATCGCAAAGCGCGCGTTAGAAAAAATCAAGCACACGGTCTGCAAACCGAGTGGGTTCCTCATCCATTTGCTGACCATCCAACGCCGCTATCCATTCTTTTGGATCATTTCCATAGTCTTTGCCAGTTGACTCTCGAAGCGAGTCGATTGCAATCGCTCGTGTAGCCGGATTCCGATCTGATAATGCGACACGAAGGGAATCGACTGCGACCTCACCTTGATAGGATGCTAGAGCAGTCACAGCAGAATTTTTCACATCCTGATTCGTATCACTACCAATCACCGTGGCAAGCAATCGTAATGAATCGTCATCTTGGCGTTTTCCCAGAGACCGACACGCTTCCATTCGCACTTTGGTATTCGTGTCTTTAAGCCCAGTCTCAATTAGTTTCCATGACTGAGGGTCATCGAGTTGCCCTGCAGCAACGACAACCAATCTTCGCATCTCTGCGCTCTCTTCATTTTCGAGCATCTCCGCAAATCGATCCAACCAAAGGTTCTGATCTTCTACGGAGAGATCTTGGATCGAATCACTCAGACTCAGCATCTCCTGCCAACGATCATACTCGGTTTGCCCATAGGCTTTCTCATCCCGCCATTCTTTTAACGAATAGTAGGGGTTCGTCACTTTGAGTGCGTAAAGTGGACCATCCTGACATCCAAGTGAAAGTGTCAAACAAATTGCACCGCAACTGTAAGCAAGCCATAAAGTGCGAAACTTCGTAACCTTGGACCTTGTTCGAAACATCATTCTGTTTTACCGGAGAACTGAACTCACCACCGAGCATGAACATCTCAAGAGAGCTCACACCGTCGCAAAAATGAAATCAGGGCATCCTGACTTTTCAGCCTGTAGCAAAGATGAGAATCTCCAGCCAAGGTCATTTTCCTTGATCATGACTTCCTACGGGGGGGAAGCTAGCTCTGTGAAACATCCACAGCGTGAAACACCAACCTGGCGATCGCACGGACAAGGAGTCGTTGATTGACGTTCAAAGATTTGGCCTTCGCTACCCGCTCATCCTTCAGTATCGTTCAAACTAGGAGCAAAATCCGCGTCGAACCAGAGCAGGGTAACCGCGGATAGGAGACACAAAAACTCGGCTAAACGAGGATCTGGTCATGAAAGGATTCAGACCATGAAAATCAAAGGACTCGACATTCAAACTCACGGTAATCTCAGTGGATTGAAAATCGATCCGCTCGACGACCGTTTGCACATTGTTGAAACCGGTACACATTGTGAGAAAGATCTGTCGACTCAACTGCAGACAATCTTTTTTGATGTGATGAATCAACAAGGCAAGTGTTTGAGCATGGAACAAATTTCGCGATTGCATATTTCAATCGTTGACGAGGATTCCGTTCCATTGGCTGGCAGTTCTTTTTACCAACAGCTAGACCGTAGACATGCTTACCAACGGTGGTGGATTTCGGAAAACATCACGGAGCAGCCAGAGCAGGAGATGGAGGGCAAATTTCCGGCGAT
>JAAXIK010000159.1 GCA_012270385.1 Rubripirellula sp.
AATCATCCGTTTTGCCGTAGTCAAACCCTGCTTTGAAACCACCACCCGCTACCCAGGTGCTGAAGCATCTGCCGTGGTGATCACGGCCGTGGTTATCCTCAGTTAGCTTACCCTGACTGTATATCGTCCGTCCAAATTCACCTCCAAAAATGACGACGGTATCTTCAAGCATGCCCCTTTGCTTTAGATCTTGGACCAGGGCCGCAGCAGGTTGATCCACTGATTTACCATTTCGTCTGAGTTCTTTTGGAAGATTTCCGTGTTGGTCCCAGCCACGATGAAAGAGTTGAACGAAGGGAACTCCACGTTCGGCTAACCTTCTTGCGACCACGCAGTTTGCTGCAAACGTACCCGGTTTCCGAGACTCTTCACCGTAGAGCTTGTAGGTGTTCTCTGACTCAGTGGACATATCCATGAGGTCAGGAACGGATGTCTGCATTCGATAGGCCATCTCATATTGTGAGATCCGTGCTTCAATTTCAGGGTCGCCAACGGAGTCGAAATGAGTAGCATTCAGCTTCGCTAGTCCGTCGAGCATCTTTCGGCGAGTGTCTCGATCAATACCATCAGGGTTGCGAAGATAAAGAACCGGATCTTCGCCACTTCGGAATTGAACACCTTGGTGCTTCGAAGGAAGAAAGCCTGAACCCCAAAGTCTTGAGAATAAAGCTTGGCCCGGCTTCGCACCGACTGAAATCATGGTGACGTAGGCGGGTAGGTTTTCATTCGGACTGCCAAGCCCATAGCTTAACCATGACCCCATACTTGGCCTGCCAAGTTGCTGTGTCCCGGTATTGATGTAGGTGATGGCTGGATCGTGATTGATTGCTTCCGTATTCATCGTTCGAATGATGGTCAAATCATCAACGATCTTTGCGGTGTGAGGAAGAACCTCTCCATTGACCCAAGTGCCGCGCTCACCATACTTTTTCATATCGAACATGGGTGCGACGCAGGGAAAAGTGCTTTGACCACTCGACATTCCTGTCAGTCTTTGGCCATTGCGGATTGAATCCGGAAGCTCAGTGCCGTGAAGCTTGCGCATCTCTGGTTTGTAATCAAACAGATCGATATGGCTTGGACCGCCAGCCATAAATAGATAGATGACGCGTTTTGCTTTAGGTGCAAAGTGCGGTAGCTCAGCAATTCCCGGATATGCGGAACTGCCTTGGGTACCTCCCCTCACCGCATCACCCTGGATGAGCTTTGCAAGTGCAGCTGCCCCCAGGCAGCCACGTCCTCGCGATAGTAGCTGTCTTCGGGTTAGTGATCGATTGAATATTTCTAAAGGATTCATTGTGATTCAGATTGAAGACTTATTCGCGGGTCAAAGTTTCATCAAGGTTGAATAGAGTACTGGCAACCAATGTCCACGCGGCTCGTTCAGCAGCCGGGATTTCTCCATTAGATTTGGATTCGCCTACCCCCAAAAGCTTCTCAGCTTCGTCTGTTTGTTTGGTATAGGTCTCACGGGCATCGTTAAGAATCTGCGAGAGAACCTCTGTTTCCTGCTCTGTCGGCCAACGCGAAGTGGTCCAGCGAAATGCTTGTCGCAATCGCTCTGAATCTGAATTTGCCGGTTGCGTGATCATTCGTTCTGCGAAGTTTCTGGCCGCTTCGACAAATTGCACATCGTTGAGAGTGACTAAGGCTTGCAGGGGTGTATTGGTTCTGGATCGCTGGACCGTACACTTTTCCCTTGTGGGTGCATCAAAGATTTGCATCGATGGCGGTGGCGCTGATCGTTTCCAGTAGGTGTACAGGCTACGACGATAAAGTTTATCTCCGTGATCCTGCACGAATTTTGGATTGCCACCTAAACCTACTTCTGCCCAGAGTCCGCCAGGCTGGTAAGGTTTTACACCGGGGCCACCGAATTCATCGATCAACAGTCCGCTAATCATGAGTGCGGAATCACGGATGGATTCACCCGATAGCCTGAAACGGGATCCTCTCGCAAGCAGTCGGTTGCTTGGGTCTGCTGCGTAAATTTCAGTGCTGCAGCTTGAGGTCTGCTGGTAAGTGGCAGACATCACCATTCCTTTGATCAGCCGCTTAATATCCCAGCCGGTTTCACGGAAATCCGCTGCTAGCCAGTCAAGTAGTTCTGGGTGAGACGGAAAGGCCCCTTGCGCACCGAAATCTTCTGGTGTGGAGACAAGGCCGTTTCCAAACAGCATCTGCCAGAAGCGATTTACCGCAACCCTGGCCGTGAGTGGATGGTCATCTTGGAAAAGCCACTTGGCTAAACCGAGACGATTCTTGGGAAGATCGCTGCCCATTGGAGGAAGAACTTTGGGCGTTCCCGGCTCGACTTTTCGATCAGTGGGAGAGTCATAGGAACCACGATTCAAAATAAAGGTGTCTCTAGGGTTCGACATCTCTCCCATGATCATGACGGATGTCATTGGTTTTTTGCGTTCAGTGATCTCCGTGTTGAGCGAGACCACGGCTTCCTCCAGTTTTGAGTATTCTGCATTCTCTTGTCGAAGGAAGTATCTCTTGATTGCTAACTTTTGTGGATCACTTCGCTTGTCCTCGGGTATCCCCACTAGATCCCCGATTGGGGTGATTTGGGATAGCTGTTTGACCTCCTCTGGAGCGAGCAGGCGTTTATAGACCTGCACTTCATCGATCTCGCCTTTAAAGCGGGAGTCCGGGTGTCGACTGCCGATGAGTAATGTTTTCTCAGTGCGAATCGTCTCCGTCAGTCCATCTTGCTCGATATTCCAATCCCATTTTTCTCCGTTGACGTAGATCGTGATGCCCGAGGCTTTGCTCGTCCCGTCGTAAGTAACCATCACATGTTGCCACTGATCTGCTACCAACTTTTTCTTTGTATTCACTTTCACAGCGTTAGCCGGCCATTTGTGAATGAGATGCACGGCGATCGGAGAATCACCCGTCAATAAGTCATAACCCCGGAACTGATTGTTGTTGTCCATTTTGGCCAATACAGCCCCCTGCCCTGACCCTTTACTGGGTTTGATCCATCCGCCATAGGAAAAGGAGTCGGTGCGTTCGAAATCGGCTTGAGCGCCCACGTCAACAAAGTTCTTGCCGTCAAATTTCAGACCCCAGTAAACTCTGGAAGGAGGCAAATTCACTTTCCCTTGCATACCTAACTTTAGAATATATATACAATAAATGAGAAAGTGTCAATAA
>JAAXIK010000297.1 GCA_012270385.1 Rubripirellula sp.
TAATGCTTGGCAAGAGTTTGATTGATCACAATCGCTTCCGAGTCCACCAAATCCCCAACTGGCCGATCGTTCGAGAGTTGATCCATAAAGAATTGAACGGGCTCTTCAGCAAGTGTATCTCGCAACTCAATGGTGAACTCGGGGAACTGCTGGAGGTTACGACCATGCCCGGTATCAAAATCTCGTACACCCAGCCAGCGAGCACCAAATTCAAGTGCCATGCCCCGCACGCGATCATCCTTAAGCATCCGTCGCACCTGAGCCTCCATCACCCCCCGCTTATGCAGCTCTTTGGCCTCCGCACTCAATGGCTCATCAGGGATCGAATCCCACAAGAGAAAAGAGAGACGTGTTGCAAGTTCGCTTGCGGATACTGGCTGCCAATGTGGCCCCTTGGCGGGTTGTTCCACTCGGTAAAGAAACCACGGAGAGGACAGAATGCGAGTTAAAGCGGCTCGAAACGCCCCATCGTGTTCGGTTCCCTCTGCGCGATCCGCACGATAGGAGGCAAGAATCACCTCGACCTCCTCATCGGTAACAGGCCGGCGCCAGGCTTTTCTGGCAAACTCAAGTAGTGCATCCAAGTGACTGGATTCCGACTGCAACTTGGCTTCAGCCAACAATTCTCTCTCCCGCATGATCCTGTCCCGAAGCAGCTGGATATAGAAGAACATAATCCTCGCTCCATCATTCGGATCTCGATAATACTGCAAGATTTCTTCGTACATCCGGGGAGTTACAAAGGCCTGCTCACTGACAAAATCGAGTTGTGACCAAAGTCGATTCAGCTCTAAGATCTCATCGTCATTCAGAAGAAGTTCCTGCAGAGCCGTATCTTCCCGGTGATAAAGGAACAGACTCCCTTGTGCATCACGGGGAATGATCGGCTCAAACAGCACAGCGGGCGGAAAAAGCTTCCGAAACTCGATGGCAGACCTCGCGACTTGAGAGGCGATGGCGGGATGAACGATCTTGGCAACTCTCGTGTCGCCTTGAGTAGCCATGGCAACAGGCTCTGCCAACCTACCGCCGCCACCGGTTGCGGCAATTAAGAAGGCCTGCACTTCAGCCGACTCCGGACTCCTTTCATCAAGCATCACCTCGGATCGCAAGAACCGAGGAAGCCGGAGTAATTCCAGAAGTGACGGAGGCAAGCCGCTCAAGTCGATGATTAATTCCTCCCCAGCTTGAGTCACCAGGGCAGACTGAGGAACAGGTCGGTTTTGCGGATGCTCTCCAAACCGAATTCCACAAGCCTGCTCGACCGCAGCTTTGAGTTCAGGATGATCAGAAAAGAGAAGAAGGTCTCCATCACCACCTTCTAGCCGTAATCGATCCCATATGACATAGGTATCAGGTTCTGCGGGAAGCGATACCAAACGGAACACCGGCTCCCGAGCAACACCTTCTACAGGTTCCTCAGCGACGACACGACCTAATTCTTCCCAAGCGGGAAAACCATTGCCTACCGCAATCACAGCATGTTTGCCGTAATTGCTCCTGAACAACTGCCCTTGTGTCTTTTGGATCGCGTCAAGAAGGGGCGTGAGATCAGTCTTCGTCGCCCGCCATTTTTCACGAATGAATTCGAGGGGCGCGGGATGTGGCTCTGCTTCAGGTAAATCAGAAGACACATCGCCTACATCGGCCAAGGCCTGGCCCAAGTCAGGTGCTGGGAACTGGGACAACTCAAAGGAAACCCCATCTAGCCCCGCAGGGGGTGCGTCGGCGACGCGTCCGGAGACGACCAGATCTGCTGTGACTGGACTCGTCCAAGCAACCGCCACGGGACGTGCTGGACCAGGATGAACGAAGAAGCTTCGCGCTGGAAGGTTAGTCCATACCTGCAAATCCTCAGGACTAACATTGACGAAAACGGAAGGCTCAGACCCCAGACTCCAAGACTTGAGAACGGACTGTCCCGAAATGCCATCGCGTCGATTGGTCAGGAACATGGGGGTGGAGGTTGTCTCCAAAAAGCTCCAATGGGCACCGTCATGATCGGGCCAAGAATTCCCCTTGAGCAAGTCAGGAATCAGATCGGAGACACTCCAAATCCGTTGACTGCCGCCAGCTTCCTTGATGGTCCATTCGACAAGCGTACTATCAGCACCATGGTTACCATTAGGGAGAACCGTGAGCAGCAGTAACTCACCACGCCGCACGGATACCTCATTCTGGAAGGGGATCGATTTTCCTTCAGGAACACTGGCAACGGTCAGTGACTTTTCCGAAGCTTCCCAATTGGATTTAATCTTTTCTGCTGCAAGCTCTCGTTTTTGTTTCAAGCGTTCCAACTCTACGTTCTTCTGAGTCCACTGCTGGATCCGATCTTGAAGCTCCACCGAGACCGGCATTGAATCTGGGTTCTCAAGACCTAGCCATAATGCCTTCAAGTAAGTTGCATTCAACTGGGACTCACTGGCAAGCTTCGTGATTTCAACTGCACCGCCTTTGCTGATCCTCTCACGATGATGAACCAGTGCTGCAAGATGCTCGGCAAGCGGAGGTACACCGCCGGGCCCAGCGTACCTTGAGTGAAAAGCTCGCAGCTTCTCAAGAACCTCAGCGGTCCAAACCGGTCGATCCGTTGAATGGGAAAAGCGAAAACCCTCCGGTAGCAGCACTGCTCGGTTGGCGATTTCTCGCGCTGCTTGGTGGTACCGTTCGACCAGCTCAGGCGTTACCGGCATCGCATCACCCACATTCGCAAATCCCTCACCGCCTACACTATCAATGGGAAACTCACCGACCTCGGTAGGACGCATGTCAACTCCCGTTAGATCGCGGATCGCATTGTCATATTCAGTATTGGAGAGCCTTCGCAAAGCAACTGGCCCCGGATCACCAGCACGACTCGCAGCCTCGGTTTCCAGCATCAACTCGATCCACTGCAGCAAGATTTTTTGATCTCCCAGATTCAGTGGTTGCTCTTCTTTAGGAGGCATATCACCACTGCGAATACGATCTGCGACATGGATAAAGACCTCAGGATGCGTCAGTATTGCCTGCTCGGAATCGAAGCCTGTCAGCACGAGAGCGTTGTTGACTGGCTCCTCACCGTGACACTTCGCGCAGTGGCTGACGAGTAAAGGCTGGACTTTCTGCGGAAACGAGTCAAAGACAGCAAATGAAGTGACATGTTGTCGCAATCCA
>JAAXIK010000517.1:0-367 GCA_012270385.1 Rubripirellula sp.
AGAACTACCAAAATTTTGAAGTTTTTTGCATCGCATGGGCGTTCTGGTTAGGGATTTACATTCAAAACGCCGATTTTTTGACGTAGATCTCAGGGAAATTGGATGCTTGCAGGCGGTTTGTGAGCCAATCTTGTTTGTCCTTCACCGGATAATCCATTCCTTCTCGAGGGAGCATACTTCATGAGTCCATTGCACTCATTTGATGATCGAGCATCCATGCATCTACCTCCCACCGGAGAGAATGTCGTCCCTGCCCATCCACTGCCGTGGCTGATTCAGCGTTTGGTCAAAGAGCAAGCGAAGCAATCTTCATATGCGCCGACAGGTCGCTCACCGGATTGGAAGAAGATCGAAAAGTACTTCCAGC
>JAAXIK010000517.1:377-3154 GCA_012270385.1 Rubripirellula sp.
CTCCCGGACCTTCTCTTGATGTCAGGGCAGCTTCGGTCTTCCTTGCAGCCGCTGGCCGCTGGACGTTCCAACAACCTGTGAGGTCCAATGCGCCGGGTAGGGTTGGGGCGGCGGGGACCTAGCATACGAGCATGAAGGCCGTGGTCCTTGGTGATGGATTGAGAGGTCGTTATCGGATTGGAGTATCGTCGCTGATCTCCTCGATATTTTTCTTTAGTGGATGGGAATGCTTCACCTTGATGAGGTCCTCTTTCCAGGCGTCACATTTATTTTGAGGTTTTGCGTTATGGCTGATATTACCGCTTCGTTATTTGCGGATCTTGAACAGCAGAATCTTGATCAATCGCAACCACTAGCCGCTCGAATGCGACCTAAACATCTGAGTGAGTTCACCGGACAGCGGCACTTACTTGATGAAGGAAAATTGCTTCGGCGCATGATTGATGCCAAACGCATTGGTTCGGTAATTCTGAGTGGGCCTCCAGGTACGGGTAAGACAACACTGGCCAATCTGATTGCCGCATCCGTGGGAGCAGAGTTGAGGATACTCAGTGCGGTATCAAGTGGGGTAAAAGATGTAAGAGAAGTGCTTTCATGGGCTCGAGATGTCGTTGCTTCCGGTGGCACGCGACCCATTCTATTCATTGATGAGATTCATCGTTTTAGCAAAAGTCAGCAAGACGCTTTACTCCCTGATGTTGAAGCGGGGGTGGTGTCGCTGATTGGTGCGACTACCAGTAACCCTTACTTCGCAGTGAATGCGGCTCTGTTAAGTCGTAGTCAGTTGTTTCAACTGCAGTCCTTAAGTAGTGGGGAGATTATAGAGCTCTTGAATCGAGCACTTTCGGATTCGATTCGAGGTCTTGGCAATACCGCAGTAGCGGTGGATGAGGATGCGTTAAGGTATCTTGCTGACGCAAGCGAGGGTGACGCAAGGCGTGCTTTGACTGCCCTTGAGATCGCAGTCTTGAGTTGCTCAGAGAAAACACCGAACGTAACGCTTGCTGCTGCAGTGGAATCTTTGGGGGCCAGGATTGGAGGTTATGATGCCACCGGTGATGATCACTATGATCTCAGTAGTGCTTTAATCAAAAGTATTCGAGGGAGTGATGCCGATGCTGGGTTGTATTGGCTTGCTCGTATGCTCGAAGGCGGGGAAGACATTCGTTACCTCTGTCGGAGGCTGGTGATTTTGGCAAGCGAGGATATCGGGAATGCCGATCCGAACGCATTAGTGATCGCAGTCTCCGCCATGCAAGCTTGTGAGTGGGTGGGGTTGCCCGAATGCCAACTCACTTTGAGTCAGACGGTCGCTTATCTCGCGCTTGCTCCAAAGAGCAACGCTGCCACGGTCGCCATCAACGAGGCCAGGCGAGAGGTAGCTGAAGGATCTCTGATTCCTGTGCCGATTCCACTGCGGGATGCTCATTACGCTGGCGCTGAAAAGCTTGGGAATGGTGAGGGCTACCTCTATTCGCATGACTCGGAGACAGGCATTGTGGCGCAGGATTATCTCGGTGTGGAGAGATCGTTCTATCGGCCCGTCGAGAGGGGGTATGAGAAGGAACTGGGGGAGAGGCTGCAGCAGATCAAGAATCAGTTGCGTGGTGAATCGTCCTAGAGCAAGCAGTCAAGGCAGGTTAGTGCGCTCCTTTGTTAAAGCTTGCCTACCAGGTTGTTGGATAGCTTCAGTTTTTTCACTCTACATTTCTGCCTAAATGGCTATCCGCTGATGCTCGGCCAAAGGGTATCGGGTACAAATTGAAGGTCATCAAAATACTGTTCGGCAAAGGAATGACCGTTCATGCTTTGGCCATCTGTGCAAATGCATCGATGAGATGCCTTGTACCCGTGATCAAAAGCCGGCTCCATCAACACAATAGAGGAAAACTTGAATGCGAAAGAGAACGTTAGGAGTTGATGGACCCGAGCTGAGTGTTATCGGACTTGGCACTTGGGCCATCGGAGGTGGTGATTGGCCTTTTGGTTGGGGTGCACAGGATGAACAGGTCGCAGTCGATGCCATCGTCCGAGCTGTGGACTTGGGAATCAACTGGATAGATACTGCAGCGGTTTATGGATTTGGGAAAAGTGAGCAGCTGGTTGGCAGGGCTCTGAAGCAGTTCGCCGCCGCTGACCGACCGTTAATCGCTACGAAATGCGGTCGGGTCGATCTAGGAAACGGAGAAATAGGGAAGTCGCTGACACGGTCCAGCATCATTTCCGAGTGTGAAGCGAGTTTAGAGCGACTTGATGTGGAGTGCATCGATCTTTATCAGATGCATTGGCCGGAACCCGATGAACAGATTGAGGAGGGGTGGGCAACGCTGTTGGAATTGCAGAAACAGGGGAAAGTTCGCTACGTGGGCGTCTCGAATCACTCGGCAGACCAGATGAAGCGACTGCAGGCCATCGGCCAAATTCAATCTTCGCAGCCACCTTACAGCATCATTTCCGGCGATGCCGAACAGGGCGTGCTTCCTTTTTGTGCAGCCAATGGCATTGGCGTGGTCTGCTACAGTCCGATGGGTAAGGGCTTGCTGACGGGAGCTTTTGATGCGAATCGAGCCAAGACGCTAGCAGATAATGATCATCGGTGCCGAGACCCAAGATTCCAATCTCCCCAACTTGAGATCAATCTCAATCTTATTGAAAGCCTTCGGGAAATCGCGATAGGGCTAGGATGGAGTATGGCGGAACTCGCGATCGCTTGGGTGCTGCGACGTGAAGAAGTGACCCGTTCCATAGTTGGTTCGAGGAGTCCCGCGCAGATCGCA
>JAAXIK010000480.1:0-12528 GCA_012270385.1 Rubripirellula sp.
ACACTGGAAAGTAGATCCTTATCGACACGACAACGCTTTGTATCAATACTTCAAGCCAGATCCCTCGATCGAACTTGAATGTCATCTGGGGCGAAGTATCGGAATTTTTTCAGGAGATGACCCGACGATCGTCAAGATAAAGCTTAAAGGTCGAGCTGCCTCATGTGTTCGGGAAGACCCGTGGCACCCGGAGCAGAAACTGGAATCCCTAGCGGATGGAACAGAGATTCTTTCCGTTCCTGCATCACACCCCCGTGAACTCCTGCCGAAAGTATTATCCCTCGCATCCGACGCCGAGGTCCTTGAGCCCGATTCATTCAGAGAGGCAATCGCAGAATCAGTCAAATCGATGGCAGCACATTATCAATCTTCGTAATATCGAAAAATAATGGCGACAACGCCTCTCTATCGTGACCCACCCGGGTTGCAGATCAGGTAAAATTAAGGCGTTGCACGATGGAGCGGGGAGACTTTGACGAGATGGCAGTCCGCCGTACCGCAGCGGCCACGATCATTAGATGACTTTCAACGCGGATCGGTCGAGATGTCATTACTGTCACCCTTCGCCATGGGTAATGCCAAAGCTCTTCATCAGCCAGCCATGGCCGTAGCAACCTCTTTACCATCTCAAAATAAGCTCCTCAGAACGAGGATGTTTGCTCTGGCCTGCATCTTTCTTTTCTTGCTTTCTGGAGATATCACCCAGTATCCCACCGTTTCCGCGGTAGAGACTCGTCCATCGCGTGATCAGGTGGAATCATTGATTCAACAGCTAGGAGACGAGAGCTATGCTACCCGGCGCCGCGCAAAGGAAAGTCTACAGCGAATCGGACTAGAAGCTTTTGATCAACTTCAGTCAGCGCAATTTCATCCTGATAACGAGATTGCCTTAACCGCACGATTCTTGATTTCAAGCCTCAATGTAAGCTGGTCCAAAGAGGGTGACTCGCAAGAGGTTCGCGAGACTCTCCAAGAATACGGAGGATTGGAAGAACGGGATCGTGAACGCCGTATCGTGAAGCTAGCGAGTTTCACCAACCGATCAGGTTTAGCGGCACTTGTACGCATCACAAACTATGAGAGATCCAACCGACTGCGACTCTTGGCCGCCATGGAAATCATGCAGCAGGAATTGTTAGCGGAACCGGAAACTAACGCATCTCATGGAGAGACCATCCTGAAGACGCTGGTCAGCAATGAGCGCCCCGCGAACATCTGGCTTTACCAATACGTCAATGACTGGGTCCAGAACAAGTATTCGGCGGCTGACGGGAGAAAGATCATCTTTTCTCATCGCCAAAAGCTTGAAGCCGATAACGATGTGATACCGGATCGCGCCCACCTGTTAAAACTGGTGAGGCTCTGCGCAGTCAGAGCGAACGGCAGCGGCCAACAATCTGAAGCCATTTCTCTGGCGGTGGAAAATCAAAACTTAATCGAACCGACCACCCGTTCTTTGATTGAAGCCTCCTCTTGGGCCATTGATCATCAACTTCACCCATTTGTACTTGAACTCAAAGAACAACATTTGAGGATGTTTGATGAACATCCGATGCTTCTCTACGGGGCGGCTGAAGCCGAGCAGATTGCTGGAGATCCATTGAGGGGTGAAAAACTTGCCCTGCAGGCGCTTCAGATGAACCCTCTCCCGATCCCATCGGGTGACGAAGAAAATGAACCCTCGCTATCCGTCCAGCCGCGAGAAATCGAAGAGATAGCGAGGATGCACCGAGAAATTGCAACTCAGCTGGCTCAGCGGGGGCGTTTCCAGTGGGCAGAGAGAGAGTTAAGACAAATGATTGACTCTTTGGAGATTGATTCGATTTCTTCCGCGTTGGCGAGAAGTGATCTCTCCTTACTGCTCGCTGATCTACAACGGCATGAAGAGGTTGCTGAACTACTCACCCCTTTGATCGACCGACTACAGAAGGATGCAAACCTCAAGCAACAGTTAATTCGATTGAGCACATTCAACTACTCGTTCATTATCAGCAGCGCCCAGTACCACACCGCGCTCGCGATGATGGAGCAAGGCAATCTGGAGCAAGCGAGACCTCTTCTTGCTCAAGCTTTCCAGCGGTACCCCGGCAATGTGGATATTCTCATTTCCATGTATCAGACGGATGGTGATGAAACCTGGCGAAATTTAGTGGAACGGACACTCGAAGCGAACCTTGGACAGATTGAGCGATCTATCCAAGATGTGAGTGAGGATGCGAAACGTTTTGGTCTGCCTATCCGCATGGAGCTTGGATACCAACTGAATCAATACGCGTGGTTAGTCTCCAATACCCAAGGAAACAAAGCACGAGCCTTGAAGTACAGCTTAGAATCTCTCAACATTTCCAATGACAGCGCAAAGATGGACACCTGCGCTCGGTGCTACTTTGCACTTGGTGATTTCGAAAACGCGATGCGAATGCAGAAACTTGCATTAAAGAAATCTCCCTACTCTCCACCTCTGTTGCGTCAATTGAAACTGATTGAGGATGCTTTGGAGCAATCAGAAGCCGAAGCTTCCAATCCATCCGCATCTTAGCTTCCAATTCGCATCAACAATTCTCACCCACCTGTTTGCTTTGGAGATAGTCCAACTGACATGAAACCCATCGTCCAAATTTCTCTTGATCTCACAACGATTGACGAAGCGATCGAAACCGCCGAGATGGCAATTCGAGCAGGAGTGGATTGGCTTGAAGCCGGTACACCCCTGATCTTAGCTGAAGGACTCAACGGGGTTCGAGCCCTCAGGGAAAGGTTCCCAGATGTTCCTATCGTCGCGGATCTCAAGACGATGGACGGAGGCTACCTCGAAGCCGAAATGATGGCTGGGGCTGGGGCCACACACGTGGTAGTGATGGCACAGGCGCACGAGGAGACCATCAAATGTGTGGTCAAAGCGGTTAGAGATTTCGGAGTTGTAGTCATGGGAGATAACCTCGGCTACCAAACGATGGTTGATGGAGCGCGCCGTCTTGAGGATCTTGGCTGTGGTTACATTGTTCATCACATTGGATTCGATGAACGCCGTGGAATTGCAGCGAGAGGCGAGAGGATGCCCAGCCCACTGGATGATCTTCGAGAAGTGGTTGACGCCGTCAACGTGCCGGTCCAAGCCGTGGGTGGGTTGAGCATTGAACAAGCCATTCGCTGTCCGGAATACGGAGCCCCCTTGGTTGTCCTGGGAGCTCCCCTGACTATTGACGCGGATGCCTTCAAAACCGCGTCGGGCGATCTAGAGAGCTCTCTGCGAATGATCTGTCAAAAAGTACACGCCCATGGAGAAATGAATCAGTGAGTGAGTCTGCTGCTGTAGTGAATTATGCCCCCGAAGCGGGCAGCGTGGAGATCCGATCCGTAGCAAAACCTACCATCGGTGAAGAAGATGTTTTGGTGGAGGTTGCGGCGGTCGGTGTTTGCGGAAGTGACCTACATCAATGGACTGCTTCGCATAGCTGGCCTGTTAACTATCCCGTGGTACTCGGACACGAGTTTGCGGGGAGAATCATTGAGCTAGGCGCGAGAGTTCAGGGCTGGAGGGAAGGGGATCGGATCGCCAGCGAAACTGCGGCAGTGATCGACCTCAATAACCCCATGTCTCGACAGGGACGGTATAACCTTGATCCCACTCGAAAAGGTTTTGGGTATGGTGTTGACGGCGCCATGACGCAGTACGCACGCGTGCCAGCGAGGTGTTTACATCGCGTACCAGAATCCTTGTCACTTGACCACGCCGCACTCACTGAACCCTGCTGCGTGGCTTACAACTCAGTCGTTGGGAATTCGCGTATCAATCCCGGTGATCGCGTTCTCGTGATTGGCCCAGGTACCATTGGCATCCTCTGTGCAGCCGTCGCCAAACTGTGCGGTGGTGATGTTGCAGTGCTTGGCTTGGAATCCGATTCGGCTCGTTTTGAAATCGTCAAAAAATATGGCTGCACACCACTCACCGATGCAGTTGACTGGGCCATGGAACGTGACGGACTTGGTGCAGATGTCATCATTGATGCAGCAGGCGTGTCGCCCACATTGAAGCTCGCCATTGATTTGGTAAGACCCTCAGGATGGATCACCAAAGTAGGCTGGGGCCCTAAACCGCTGGACTTCTCGATTGATCCTTTGGTTCAGAAAAATGTGACGTTGCAGGGTAGCTTCAGCCATCACTGGACTATCTGGGAGCGTGTTCTTGCTCTACTTGCCAACGGTCAACTCGATGTGACGCCCATTATTGGCGGAACATGGGGACTGGAGGATTGGCATGAAGCTTTTGAAACGATGCACGACGGACGTATCGTCAAGTCAGTGCTCAAACCTGGACTTTAGATCTGACGCGAACGAGATTGCATCTTACCGTCCTTCCACACAATTTCTGAGTACTATTACTCGAACAACCTAGCGAATTGGTGAGACGATCCCGAAAAGCATGTTCATCAGTGAAGATCTTGGAACCGCGTGTTGCAGACGAACCACTCGCCACCCTAAAAATCAACCCAAATCCATATGCCACGACTAGCCGCTTTCCCCAAGCTCTATATGCAAGCACTCTGCAAGGATGGAACCATGAGCCTGTCTGAGTGGATCGACATGGCCTCTGAGTTACCAGTCCAAGGGCTCGAATGGTACGCCGGTTTTCTGGAGATGCAGGATCGAAGCCAATGGAGCAGCATACGTAAAAAGGTTGAGGAAAAAGGACTCACAATTCCCATGATGTGTTGTTCGCCCGACTTCACCCACCCTGACCCAGAGTTCCGCGAGGAACAGATTGAGAAAGAGAAGTTCTGGATTGATATGACTGATGAACTGGGTGGAACGTTCTGTCGTGTTCTCTCAGGACAACGAAGACCGGAAGTCTCACGCGAAGATGGAATTCGATTCGCAGCGGAATGCATTGATCAATGTGCTCACTACGCTGAAGCGAAGGGAATCACTCTAATCATTGAAAACCACTACAAGGACGACTTCTGGAATTATCCTGAATTCGCGCAGATGATGGATGTCTTCAACGAGTTGGTCAACTCGGTAACCGCTCGAAATTTTGGAGTCAATTACGACCCGAGCAACACTATCCTGGCGGGTGAAGATCCACTCGATCTCCTGCGATTAGTGGCTCCTAGGGTGGTGACCATGCATGCGAGTGATCGATATTTACTCGAAGGAACCATTGAGGATTTGCGAGCTGAAGAGACGGGCGCTGAGGGATATGCAAAACGACTCAGCCACGGCGAAATCGGAAAAGGACTCAACGACTATGATGCAATCTTCACGATCCTCAAAGATGCTGGATTCTCAGACAATTGGATCAGCATTGAAGATGGAGTCGAGGGATTCGATCAATTGATGCGTAGCGCTGAATTTTTAAAGAGAAAAATCAGCGAGCACTGGCCTGAAGCATAAGCGAAGAGAATCAAACGCGGAGAATCGGATGAGCCGATTCTTCAGCCTCAACCCGACTCTTCAATGCGTTCGGCGTATGATCGTGTCATTGCTTGATGATAAGAAACAATCGTGAGCCCTTCTGAAGGCGATCCCTAATTCCCAAACGGATTAGCGCCCCCGAACGGATCCTCCATCTTATCACCGCCTCCACCAAAGGGATCGTTATTGCCGCCACCGAAAGGATCATTGCCGCCGGCTCCAAAGGGATCATTCCCTTCTTCCATTCCCGCTCCGAATGGATCGTTTCCTCCAGCTCCAAATGGATCGTTTCCACCGGCTCCGAATGGGTCGTTATTCCCGTTGGCTCCTGGCTGGTTGGGCTTACCGTTGCCCGCAGGCTGAGTGGTAGCATCCTCAACTTTCATTGGCTTGGAAAGCTCATGATGGAAAGTGGGTAGGCTATCCCCTTCGGAATGTACACATTGAACGTCACCCTGCTCGCCCACCAAGTAAAGGCGATTGGTCATGGAATTCAAGACGAAATCTGCGGGACGTAGATCCGTTGGAGCAGAAACCAAACTCCCGTCAACGAGATCAATCACCTCACAGTGCCCACTCAACGTGGTGAGGTAAAGGTTTCCATCAATCACGCCCATCAAATCACCAACGCCTCTTACAGGGCTCGCCCATGTCAGGTCTCCGGTCGCCGCATCCAACGAGAAGAGATTACCGTAAGCGGAGCGAAGCAGTACTTGATCTCCGTAAACGATGGGTTCGTTATAAAAGGGCTCACCAATCGGCTTACTCCAAAGCACTTCACCCGAGCGAGTCGCACGGATGCCATAGACTTGTCCGCCCTCTGATCCGAAGAAGAATCGATTTCCTTTGGCGGCAGCGATTCGACCACTCACAATTCCGTCAGTCTTGAGTCGGAACAGCAACGAAGGAACACCCTGCATTTCCATCACATAAACAAAACCGCCATCGGTTCCCCAAGCGGTTCTAGAGGATCCCACATCCGGTGAGCGGATAGGTAACGCCAGCGTGTCGCCCTCAACCCTTTCCAAAAAGGGATCCAACGTCATATCCCTCAAGGGATAACACTCAATACCGCCGCCAATCATGGGCACCATCGCAAAATCACCGGCGATCGTGGCACCAAAGGCGGGTGCACCAATCGTTGAGACCTCGGAGATCACCTCTCCATTCGCTGCATCCACGTGATACAAGTTCGGCCCATTCACCACAACGACCTGCTTTTGGTCTGCGCCGAGCGCAAGGTAAGGAAGGATCGGATCGCCCACTCGGATCATCCAAATGGGCTCACCTGTTTCCGCATCGCGACTCTCCAAGGTACCGTCACGCGAAATGGAGAATAGATGCACTCTCGGAACGGACCGAGTACGAGTCGCGGCTGTCATGCCCTTACGCTTGATTCGACGAATTTGATTGTTCGCTCGACTCTCTGCTTCTTCGCGACTACTTAGATGTCCGTTTGCTGGAATCAGATCAATTCGCAACCTTGCTAAGAGTTTGGGCTCCGGAGCGTCACCTGCTGCCTGACCCTCATCGGCGGGTTGTGCACTCGCCGCATCGGCAACTTCAATAAGCTCCAAATACTCTACCGGTTGATCTTCCATCACGACCAACTCTTGATGAGCAATCGAATCCGCGCCCCAAGGAGCAGTAATCGGTCTTGCCCAACTCTGTGTCAGCCCCAAATGATCGAGCACGGTTGTCGAAACGAGATCGTCAGCCCGAGTTGAGTTTTGAACAGCAAAAATTACCAGTAAGGTTGCGATGATGTGTTTCATCAGGAGATACACCCTTGGTTGGTTCTGACTCGTTGTTGCATTGGGTCAGCAAGCAACGAGTTGTTCGCATCTAAGCGGGAGGCAGATGCAAACGCAAAACGCATGAATTGGAGGTTAGGATCGGGATACCGGAAAGCGGTCGAGGCAGGTTGGGGACGAAAACTCTTTCTCATCGGAGCTTTCAGATCAATCTTCCTGCCACATCCAACTTCCCTAGGTCTACAACCCAAGAATAGGCATTCTAGGTTCTCTAGAGAAGATCGTCACCCCGCACAGTTTACTCGACAGTTCTTCTGTCCGCGAATGTTTTGTAATCTGCCGCCTAGCAAAAAATCAGGTACAACCGCCCCGACCGGTTGTGCCATGAAGGATCCGTGATCGTTTCAATCTGGATTTCCGCTAAAAACCGAACCTTCACGACTCACATGCTTAGCGCTGGTGGCGGGCGTTTGAGGTAAAAGGGGAGCAAATGAGGCTTAGAATTCACCGATGAACCAAGCAGCACCGGGGAACCTTTCAGACGAAAACAAACCACCCGATTGAGGTAATCCTCAATGAATCGTGAAGCTCCCAGGGAGACACGTGGTTGGCAGGTTGTCTGCAATCCTCATACTCTACCCTATCAACGGTCGGCTCCATTCTGAGCACGGCCGAATCGAGACCCATCAACGGAAGAGAGCAGAAAGATGACATCGTTAGGTGCTGGTGGAAAAAAGATCCTGATGATCGTGGGCGACTTTGTGGAAGACTATGAAGCAATGGTTCCCCTGCAGATTCTGCTCTGTGCAGGTCACGAAGTTTCGACGGTCTGCCCTGATAAATCTTCGGGGGATAGTGTTGCGACTGCGATTCATGACTTTGAAGGTCATCAGACTTACAGTGAAAAACCAGGGCATCGATTCGCCATCAATACCGATTTCGATTCGATAGACCCCTCTCAGTACGACGCATTAGTGATCCCAGGCGGTCGAGCTCCCGAGTATCTCAGGCTGAATGAACGCGTCCTAGAACTGGTTCGCCATTTTGGAGAAGCCAACAAGCCGATCGCTGCGATCTGCCATGGCCCTCAGATCCTTGCATCTGCCGGGTTGCTCACGAATCGTCAGTGCAGTTGTTATCCGGCGGTGGGTCCCGAAGTAACGGTCGCTGGTGGCACCTATGTTGCTCCGGCCGAAACAATGGATTCAGCGCACGTGGATGGTAATCTTGTTACCGCTCCCGCGTGGCCAGCTCACCCCGCTTGGATGAGAGCCTTCTTGGAACTCCTCTAGTCCATACTCTGGAAAGAGACTTTCATCGCAGAACTCCCTCGGATGGCTTGGCGAGTGTCAACCATCACCTAACGCACTTGTTACCCATCTCATTGATAGATCGATAAACGGATGACCACAAATACACTTCCTTCAAGAGACGAAGTCAAACAGACGGATTGCTGGGACCTTTCCACTCTCTACCCAGACCACGCTGCTTGGGAGGAAGATTTTAAAAAGCTCGATGGACTCATTCCTGAACTAGAGAATTATCGAGGTAAATTGAGTGAATCGGCTGCGACCTTAGCTGCAGCACTCACTTTTGATAGCGAGTTTGATCGACTGGCCGAGCGTCTTGGCACCTATGCTTTCTTACGGACCACCGAAGATCAGGGTAACAGTGATTATCAAGCCATGAAGGCGAGGTTTCAAAATCTGGCCGTTCGTGCTGGACAGGCTTCCAGCTTCATGCGGCCGGAGATCATGGCCATCCCCGAGGAAACCATCAGCGAACTACTCAAGGATAGTCAGCTGGATCTTTTCCGACTCCAACTGGAACGCTTACTGCGTTACAGAAAGCATACATTAACCGATCGCGAAGAACGCCTACTCGCGATGCAAGGAGAGATGGCTTCCGCTGCCGGAAACGCTTTTCGCCAACTGAACGATGCAGATTTGCGGTTCGGAACGATTGAAGATTCCGAAGGCAACTCGACAGAACTTTCTCATGCCACGTTCTCCCAATTCCTGATTCATTCAGATCGAGAAGTGAGGCAAAAAGCATTCCATCAGTACTATGAACAATTTACCGCCCACGAAAATACACTCGCGGCGACCCTCTCTGGAAGCATCCAAAGGGATGTTTACTATGCCCGAGTGAAGAATTACGAAAGTAGCTTGGAAGCAGCTTTATTCCCAGACAATGTTCCGGTGAGTGTCTATGAGAACTTAATCCAGGCCGTTCGAGATTCCCTACCTTCAGTGCATCATTATCTTGATGTACGGAAACGCAAAATGGGACTCGAACGACTCCACCATTATGACACGTATGTCCCCATTCTAAGCAACATTGATAAAACCCACCCGTGGGATGCTGCGGTCGATGTCGTCGTGGAATCCCTTGAGCCTCTCGGGATAGAATATACCGAGACACTCCAAGCGGGACTCCGTGGACGCTGGGCTGACCGATATCCCAACCGAGGCAAACAGCGCGGTGCCTTCAGCTGCGGATCTTATGATGGGGCACCTTACATTCTGATGAACTTCAAACCCGAAGTGCTCAACGATGTTTTCACACTCACCCATGAAGCGGGGCACTCGATGCACAGCTGGTACTCAGCCAAGCACCAACCCTTCGAGTACTACAACTACACGATCTTTGTGGCGGAAGTTGCCAGCACATTCAATGAGCAACTCCTTACCGAACATCTGCTGAAAAATGCAGCGGATGACCAAGAGCGTGCTTACTTGATCAATAATGAATTGGACAGTATTCGTGCCACGGTCATTCGACAAACCATGTTCGCCGAATTCGAGAAAAAAACACATGAGATGGCCGAAGCGGGTGAACCCCTCACCGTTCAATCCTTCAAAGAAGTCTATCGAGAACTACTCGATGCTTACTTCGGAGCCGACTTTGAAATTGATCCATCGCTTGAACTGGAATGTTTTCGGATTCCGCACTTCTACCGTGCATTCTATGTTTACAAGTACGCGACGGGACTGAGTGCGGCAATTGCTCTATCTCGCCGGGTGCTTGAGGGCGGCCAAAGTGAGCTTGATGACTACTTGAATTTCCTCAAAGGAGGTTGCAGTAAAGATCCTCTTGAACTCCTCCGAGATGCCGGTGTCGATATGTCCAGTCCCGAACCGGTGCGCACGACACTGGACCGCTTCAAGTCGCTTACCGATGAATTGGATTCACTCATCTAGTTTCTCGATGTCAAAACGCGAGCTACCTCAGAGTGAATACAGCTCACCGAAAATCAACCGGGTGCGGGGAGTGTGTCGGGTCGGCGTATCACCGTTGCCTCAATGATGCTGTCGGGTGGAACCTCCTGCTCACCTTTCTTCTTTTTCTCGTGAGGATCCACTCGATTCAGCCTGCAGATTGCTTCCATCCCCTCGATAATGATTCCGAAGACGGTCTGTTCCCTTTGTGCATCAAGGATCGGGGTGAGAAGAATTGCGAATTGAGTACTTGCGGAGTTGGGGAAGAAATTCGGCTCACCCTCTTTCGCATTCTCACGTGGCACTTTGGCCATCACCAAAGAGCCTCTCATCCCTGACCGAGCTCCCGGACGGCCGTGTTCATCCATCAGGAATTTCACACCCGGATCGGATGGCGAAAAATCTGGATCGCCGGCAAGAGCAAGTAAGTGATCGATCACTTGGTAGAAGTCTTTACCGTCGTAATAACCATCTTCAATCAACTGAATGAAGTGGGAGACCGCGGAAGGGGCCTGATCGATAAACAGTTCGGCGACGAATTCTCCTTGAGTTGTCTTGAACTTGACTCTCGGGAGGTTGTCCGCCTCCAACTCCGCTTGCCTCAACTTCTCCTCCACGTCAAATTCAGCTCTCAAATCATCAAGCGTGTACTCGAATCGGAGATCGATTTCTTTCTGATCTTCGTCAGGCAACGAGTCGTAAAGATTTTTGGCCATTTCGAATTGACCACTGATGATTGCCGACCGTGCGGCAATCTCCCACATGTATTGCAACTTGGAACCGCCATCAATGAGTCGAGCAGCGCCCTCAAGGGTTGGGGTATCGTAGTATCCCATCGTATGCCGATGCTGTAACATCGTCACCATATAGGTGATTGCCTCTTCATCAAATCCGATTCTAAGGATGTCCAAAGCCGCATTGTAAACCTTCACCATCATGATTCTGGCTCGGTTTCTTTCGGCAGCATAGGCCCGTCGGTACTGAGGACCATGCTGTTCTCGGTTGGCGTATCGAATGTAGATCTCTCTTTGCTTCGTAATCGCATCCTCCAGCTCAAGTCGAAGAGTCCTAAACAATTCAATCCGCCGATCTAACTCCTCTTGATAACCTTCGGGGAGCTCTTGGGGGGCCGCGGTCTGTTCTGCGTTCTCAACGGTTTGCGCGTTGCCAACGGTTTGGGCGTTCTGGCCGTTGGGGGTTACCTCGACAACCGGAGTTGTTCCACCGGACTGTTCCACGGACCCTTGATTGGTGGGCGACTCCGATGCGGGGGTCGTTTCCACCTGAGCATCTTGGCCTGATAACGTACCCACCATCAGAAATCCGGTGACCACGCACACCGAACACAATTGCAGGACTCGAAAACGAGGGAGTAGAGTTCCAACTAACATTTGAATTCCAACTAATAAGACGACGGCCTGACCGTGTTGATACGTAGTGCAACCGGCCACGGTTCCGGCTCGACTCGATTTTAGTTCGCATTCAATCGAATGCATATTTCGCGATTATCGGCAACCGAAGTCGACCACTTATCCTGAATCTTAACCCCTCTCCGATACCGATTGATCGTGCTAATTCGAACAAACGGCGGATTCCTCACCGTCGAAGAGTGGCTTCTCATCGAAGCGATATCGTGGTCCAAACGTCGAGGCTTGTCCGGAATGGATGCGGGAGGACCGAAACCTCCGCCAAATCCGCCGTTCTTCTCCAAGGCATTTTACATCCGCAAACCACAAATCGGTTCGCTCTCGATGAAACCGAGTCGCGTGTTGCCATATTCACGAAAATCCCAATTCCCTCTGGGCAAACGCTCAGCATCAAATTTCTTCTCTGTCTCCGCAACCAAGACGCTCCCGATAGGGGCATGTTCGGTGAAACGAGCCATCAAGCCCTTCAGTTCTGCCAACATCGAATCCCACAAGGCGTAAGGAGGGCAAAGAAAGACAACCCATGGAGTGTCGTCATCGGGAGCAGATAGCTGTGCGGCGCCGGCCAAGAATGCATCACCGTGGACGATGGTCGTATTCGATTCCAGATCCACAGGGCGGCATGGTGACTGGAGAACTCCTATCGCCTGCTTGTTTTGCTCCACCAGCACAGCGGTCTGCGCCCCACGACTCAAGGCCTCGAACGCAAGC
>JAAXIK010000480.1:12538-15831 GCA_012270385.1 Rubripirellula sp.
GCCCAAGATATTGAACAGATTTTCTCTGATATTATCTTTCATGGGCCGGGTAAAATCGGCGCCGTGGTAATCAATCAATCGACCTCGATGATGCCCGCCGATTATCCTCAGTTTGGTCGGTGTGGCCTGCTTGGCCTTACCAGCCCCCGCACTGGAGCGTTTACCTCCTGCCGAGCCACCCTTTTGGTTTCTTGTTCTCTTGTTTGAACGGGAATTCATTGACTCTGCGTCCTCGGGTCCGGTGCGATCTCGGATCGATTGAGATTGATTGACTGCACGATTGGAAGATGAGTTAGTCCCTGGGTCGAACCGTGCAGGGAAGAGTATAGCGAGAGTGTCCCATCATCTCCCAGAGGCTAGCAAATCGGAAAAACAGCCTACTTACCACTGAATTCGTGTTTCTCTTGCCCGCGAGTCGCATTACGGCGTATAGTTCAGCAGGTAATGGTGTCGCAATCCATTTTGACTTTACGGGTATTATTGTGTCGCGTTTTCTGTTTGGTGTCATCACCGGCGTAATCATGATGTACGTCGCCTCGCACTACCATGTGGTCCGCGGGCAAGACGGATTCTATCTCGTGCCGAAATTGACACATAATCTACAAGAGATTTACGTGGATACTCGGGACTTCAGTCCACTAGACTGGCTTGACCACGAAGCAGTTGCAGCCGCAATTCTTCAGAGTAACCAAACCCATCTATTGGGTGAGTCGACACTGAATCCTCTGCAAGAGTCGGTACAGAATATCTTTAGTAACTTTGTCCCCAACCGATAAAGTCCTGAGTAGCTCGGACTCAAGATCCGACGCTGAACACTTGTGACGTCGCCTCTGACTCGGAACGCCGTGAAATATCACAGTTAGCGGTTGTCCTGATGGATCCTAGAACCTTCCGAAAAGAGCGATAGCATTCCTAAATTGATCTTACGTTGCCTCGCTGATGAGGCATCTTGGCCGACAAGTATCTGAGGGAATGGGAGTGAACTCGAATCACTTGCCGGCGATCTGAATGCAATTGGCACGACCGTTCCTGCTGACATGATCGATACAGCGGGCGTGATAGGTTTCTCGCCACAGCTTCTAAAACTTTCGCTTCATCGCGTCGATGCTTTTCATTGTGGAGGCGTACAGGACTCATGGTTTCATGGCTCTCTATTCGCTTCCCACGCTTCATAACGAAAGCAATCATTGCATGGAAGAAGATCATGTTTCTCAACGCAAAAACATATTTTCACGCAGGACTACTTGTCATCCTGTTTGGACTTCAATTGCAGGTGATTGACTCGTTTGTCCTTGGTGAAGGAGCCACTCGAGCTTTGGCTCGTGTCGCGAAGACCGAACAGGTTGCCTCAAGAGCAAATATGACTTCACTATTGATGACAGTGCACCCCGAACCCAAGAAAAAAGTTACCCCGCCTGACTGGCTCGGACTGACCTTGGTGACCGCGGGTGTAATGATGTGTGGACACTCCATTGCCATTCGGCGGCGTTAATCAGACTTCCTTCAGGATCGTGCATTTGAAATCAACCTACATTGTCCTCAACACAGACTGTTGATTCCCTCCGGTCAGTCTGCTCAAAGTTCGATCCGTGCGTACTTCGGAGAGGCCGAGTCCTGGTAGCTTGATTTTGCGACTCCTGATGCATTTGCCAAGAAGCGGTCACTCGCGTGACTTCCCTCCCACACGCGAGTGACCGCTTCCGGTTTTGCCGCTTATTTGGAACTTCCGTTTCGCTGATTTTTACTCGGTTAGACTCAGGTGAAAAAGTCTGATTGATGAAGTCAATGATGACCGAATACTCAGTCTAACGTCGGGTTCTCATTCCCTAGAGATGACTGAGCCGGACCGTAAAAAACCGAGCATTATTTAATTCTCTAAACCTATCCCTTTCCATGCTTATCTCCATCGTCATTGCGAACGTCGTCTATCTGGTTTGCCGTTCAAAGAAATAGGTCACTCATTACAAGTGGTGATGGCGGACCGTGCCGCCTGCGGCGTTCCGACGTAGTTTTTAGCTGCGAATTGCGTTACCTCATTTCGCTGCAAAGGATGTTCTCCACATGCGAATCTGAACGCTCTTGCAAAATCTTCACCCTTCGCTCAATCGGATGCGATGGGTGCAACCCTCATCAACGGCATCGCTTCCAAATACCGCACGAATTCCCTTATCGCCGCACAAGGGCGGGAATACTCACGAAGAACGCCGGCATGCGTTAAATAAAGGCTGATTTTGTTGCGGGCCTATTTTCACATCGGTACCATATGATCAAAAGCGAGGCACTGCGGAAGGCATGGTGCTAGCTGTTCAGGAATCCGAAAAAGAAAAGAATTCACTGTGACTGGCTCTCTCTCAAGTGACGAAGCATCGGAAAACATCATCACACTCGAGCAAGATCATCTCAATCAAATCGGATCTTGCGTTGATGTGACCGGCCGACTCGACGATCTCATCGAGGAAACCGTAACCGGCGAGGGAAACAATAACGTTGTGCTTGATTTCCAGTGGATCGAAAAGATCACTAGCGTTGGCTTGAATGAGCTTATCAAGATCAACGCCGAGGCACGCCGTAGGGAAGTCAAAGTTGTCCTAGCCAACGTCACCAAATCAGTGAGAGAAATACTCGCATTGACTCGCCTCGAGCGACTCTTTGATTTCGAACCCCTCAAAGCTTCAGCTTAAAGACTTCTTACTAACCGTTGAGGGTTGGAATAGAAATCCCTGCGGGGGGTGGCTTCCAAGCTGGGTGTCTTCCAACCTTCTGGGCCCAGGCCTCAGGCAGTCTGTGCATGTAGGCAACGTTGATTCAAGTTCGGAAGACTCAGAACTGTCTGAGGAAACGCAAGTCTCCACTGTAAAGATCTCGGATATCAGTGATCCCGTGTCTTCGCATGCATAATCTTTCTACACCCAGGCCAAATGCAAAACCACTGACCTGATCTGGATCGTAGCCGACTGCTTTAAAGACATTTGGATCAACCATTCCGGCACCGCCAAATTCCACCCAGTTTCCGTTCCAATAGAAATCGACCTCTACGCTCGGCTCGGTGAATGGAAAGAAGGAGGGACGAAAGCGAATCTCGACATCGGTACCCAAATAATTCTCAGCAAAGACACGCAGGACTGTCTTTAAATTCGCCATGGTGACATTCCGATCCACCAACAAACCTTCCATTTGGTGGAACATTGGAAAATGTGTCGCATCCGGCGCATCCGGTCGATAGACACGGCCAAGTGAAATGACTCGAATCGGCGGTTCTTTTTCTTCAATCACGCGAATCTGTACGGTGCTCG
>JAAXIK010000428.1 GCA_012270385.1 Rubripirellula sp.
ACGACTTTGAAATAAATCCTTTTGTTTCCATTGCTGCTCAGAGGTTCATTGATTCCCAATAATCAAAGGCAGGCACAGAGGAGTTTCTTGATCGTTACCTGGCAAATATTCGCAATATCCAGTCAGCTGAAGATTTTGACATTTTGTGCAATCCTCAGGGACGTCTTGCTGTTGATGCGGATCTGGTAGATCAACTTAAAAAGGTTCATCTGCATAGTTTTCAAGGTGGTGGTGATCCTCTTGAAGATGTATTTCGCGGAATACAAGAGGCGGGATCTGCTGCATTTCGCACCCAATGCCGTAAACTCATGCTCGTGATTGGAGACAGAGGAGACAAGTCAGGAGAGCTAAGTCGCGGAAATTAGGATGACTCAAAAATGCAATTGATTGCGAAATTACTTGAACGAGGGAAGATGCAGAGTCGCGTCGAGCTTTGGGCCATCAACGTTGATGATTCAAATCACGCTGATGCTCAGCTTTTCACGAGACAAATGGGCAGATTGCAGGAATTGGTCAATATCAATGATCGTGACAAACGTATTAAAGTTATTAGTGGAGAAAATCGCGTTGAATCGGTAGCGAATCTGATCAAGCAGCAATATGATCGCCAACTGAAGTGGGCTCAGGAGATGGAGGAGGATATTCGGGCGCTGAGCGAAGGGAGTTTTTCACGTGAGATTGGTAAAGGGACAATACGTCATCTGGAGGCAAGCGGAATCAACGTTGAGTCGCGGGCGGCAACGACTGGGAAGTCGATATATCCCGAAGCTTTTGTCTGGATGGATGATCACTGGACGTACATCCAGCAAGTCCGGCCGCAAATTTTACTGACGGAACAGGAATTGTGTAAGTTGATAAGAGAGCTGGATGAAGCATTTGGCGATGATATCTTCAACGATGGCATTGGTGATGTCAGGCTTGATACCGTCATGAACATGATTGAACTTAATGCAGGCCAGAACGCTGGCGGGGCAGACCAGACACTCGCAGATGCACTCAGCATGGGCCTTGAACTGCCCTTTCAGTCGCAACTGATGAGAATGACGCCAGAGCAGTTGATGAAAAAACGGCAAGATAAAACAAACGGTGGGATGGCCGAACTGAAAAAAGAAATTGCAGGCATTCGTGTAAAGCTGAAGAGGTTGAAAGACTTGTGTGAAATCAACATGGATTTGCCTGCAAATTCGACAGAGAACCGGTTGAAAGGTGGGTTTTGGTCGGATTGGCGAATGAAGGAGAAAGTTGGGCAGGATGGCGTTGCCTACACCATTCCTGAATATACAACGCGAATTTCATTGCCAGAGAGTCGTGCCTTTACCTACCCCAACGACTTTACTGACACCAAATGGTACTGGATTGATTTGCAGGAAGAGTTTCCATGATGTCGGATGGGATTGCCGGGGAGATGGAAGCACGATCATTAGGTTACAGTTATGTCGGCCGCGACCGGGAAACCGTGAAGGATGGACAGCGCAACTCTTTACAGGGTGTCAGCTTTCATGTGCCCACCGGGCATGTGGTGGCCATTTTGGGTTTGTCAGGATCTGGAAAAACTACCTTGTTGAAGTTGCTCGGTTTGCTTTTGAACCCACGTAGAATTAGCGGCAGTCTGACGTTGGGAGGTCAGGACTATGCTTCGCTGTCGCGGGCTGAACAGGTGTCGTTTAGATCAAGGCGGTTTGGTTTCGTTTTTCAATCAGCAAACATGCTGTCTGCCTTCTCCTGTTTGGACAACATTCTCCTTCCCACGCGCCTGCAACGCTTTGGTCGCAAACTGCAGAGTAATGTTGTGAGGATGACGATCGATTGCCTATGCGACAATCGTCGTCAGCGCAAAGAGATATTTGAGGTGCTGAGAAAACGGCCTTCACAGATATCAGGTGGCCAGAGGCAACGAATGGCGGTTGTTCGCGCCGTCGCGCATGATCCTGAGGTTGTGTTTGCGGATGAACCCTGTGCCAGTCTGGATTCGGTAAATAGCCAGCAAGTCATGCGTCTGCTTTTGCGTTGGCAGGAAGGTGGCTTGAGTCGTGACGCTGGTCGCACCAACAACAGCAAGACTCTTTTTCTGGTGACCCATGACACAACGCAAGCGTGCGATGTTGCACAGTACTTTCTCGTCCTGCATGATGGAAAACTTGTAGGTGGCCAAGCTTTCAATCGGGATCAGATGCCGGTTCGCCATGGTAAACTCGATGTGGAAAAAATTGAGCTCGCCATGAATACGGGCAATGTTGAGGGGTTTTCGTTGGATGGCTGATTGGTTTGCACTGCTTGGCGTGTTGGTGGGAGCAATGCTAGTCTTGCTTCTATTTGCTGGTCAGGCGAAAGCAACTGACAAACTGCGATTTTGTCTACTTGATGTTCTAGGCGGAACATCACGGCGGACAACGTTTGCAATGCTACTGACAGTTCTTGGGGTATGTTTGCTTGCTGTCGTGGCATTTGGATTATTCAAAGGTGCGGAGGATGTGCAGATTCGGCGCATCGAACAGCAGCCGCTTGCCTTGAGGCTAAGGGCGGGACGCCGACATTCGCATTTCAAAAGCTCATTTCTGCTGGAAAAAGTCAAGCCCGAGCTTGAACAGATTTTTGGAGATCAACTGATTAAGTTCAGTCCATTTCGTGTTCGTGAGTTGCGTGTTCGTCTCCAGCCAGAAACCACTGCAAGTTCGCTCGTATCCAGAACTGTCCACCTGGATGATGGACAACGAATTGAAGACTCCGAACTCATACGGCACATTCCGCTCAAACGTGTTGAGAACCGCCAGGACACCGAAAGTGAAGGAGTGATCCTTTGCCCTCAGTTCCTCAGGAAATTGGCGATCCGAAAGAACAGTATTCCAGAAAAAATTTATCTGGATCTCGAGGGTCAGGCGGCTGGAACGAAAACAATCGCTGTAGATGTTTTGGGGGTTCTAACGCAGGATTTGCCCGAAAATGTTGACGTGCTTTATTCAGAAGAGCTGGAAAACGCCCTCTTTTATCGCCCCACGCGTAAGCCCGCGTCGCAAATGCGTTTAAGCGGTTTTCCCGTCGACTGGGATCAAGAGGCTCGTGACAAAGTCGAGGATTACATGGAGAACCGGGATGATCAAAGTCTGGACCCGGAATGGCTGCAGACAAATCTGGATGATCTCACTTACTGGG
>JAAXIK010000333.1:0-4923 GCA_012270385.1 Rubripirellula sp.
AGTATCCAAGAATTAGTGGATTCCAAGGAGCTGAACTGTGCAGACACACGGCAACTACCCCCAATCGAACTTGAAGTCGACGAAGAGGATGCCACGGAGGGACGACAATGATCGACACTCAAAGCGTGAAGACTCATGACGTCATCGTGATCGGCGGTGGCGCAGCAGGCATCGGAGTAGGCGTAGCTCTCAAGCACGCTGGTATCGAAAATTTTGTCATTTTGGAGCGGCACATCATCGGTGCCTCCTTTGCGGCTTGGCCAGCGGAAACACGATTTATCACGCCATCATTTCCCACTAACTCCATTGGAATGCTCGACCTGAATTCAATCGCGGTGGGTGTTTCACCAGCTTTCAGCTTGGAAGTGGAGCACCCCACTGGTGAAGAATTTGCATCGCACCTGATTGCCGTAGCTCAATTTTTTGAACTACCCGTTCAGGAAGAAACGCATGTTCTGCGAGTGACCAAAATAGGGGACGAATTCCGCGTAGATACTGATTCAGAAACCTTACGTGCGAAGCATGTCATCTGGGCAGCGGGTGAATTCCAGTATCCAAGAATTAGTGGATTCCAAGGAGCTGAACTGTGCAGACACACGGCAACCGTAAAGAGCTACGAAGAAATTGAAGGAGATAACCTCATTGTCATTGGAGGCTACGAAAGTGGCGTTGACGCAGCTTATCATCTTTCTTTCTACGACAAGAAAGTGAAGTTATTTGAAAAAGGCTGTCCATGGAAGGATGAGAGCTCTGACCCAAGCATTGCTCTGTCAACCTATTCGCTAGAACGAATGCGTGAGGACTGGTTCAAGGAAAATGTGGAACTTTTTCCCTATACATCGATCAGCTCCATAGAACAAACGGACAGGGGTTTTGAAGTTCGCACTGCTGATGACAGACGGTTTGAGACAGAAGAGCAGCCACTTCTAGCCGCTGGCTTTGTCGGTAGCCATCTACTCGTCTCTGACCTTTTCGAGTCAAGAGACGATGGCTTTCCGGTCCTCTCCGAAAACGATGAGTCCACGGTCACACCCGGATTGTTTCTGTGTGGTCCCGCCGTGAGGCACGACAATCACATCTTTTGTTTCATCTACAAATATCGGCAACGCTTTGCTGTTGTCGCAAAATCCATTGCAACTTCCCTTGGCTTGCCCGCAGAGGAATTGGAGATTTACAGAAAGTGGGGAATGTACCTCGACGATCTTTCCTGCTGCGGTGAGGAGTGCGCATCATGCTAGAAGGAGAACCGATGCAAAGTGCTATCGAAACGATGCCTAAAAGGTCATTTCTTAAGAAGGCTGTCCGTGTTGAATGGTTAGGTCAGACGATCGCAAGTATGTGCTGGATCGCCAGTGTGTTTACCTACGGAATCAGCTCCCTAGGTGACTGGTTGCAGTTATTTGCGGCAACGGCTTGGTTCATCGCCAACATCGCAGTGCTGCTGTCATCTGAGGTCGACTGACATGTCAATTCCGACCGAAACGATCGAAGGAGAGATGGCAAGCTCAGTGATCGACCATGCTGTCGGTTTGTTGAGCCAACAGATCTGGTGCTGGGGTAAGGATATCCTCAGGTCCGAGGGGAATTGGCTGCTGCATCAAGGATTCACTCGATTGGAACCCCCCGTGGATCGCGAAGATTGTTCTAGTGTTTATACACTTATCGATCCGGATAACAACAACATTGTTCTCCGTGGATTCGGGGTGTTCTACGGAAGTCCGTCGCGAGGAGGTATCTTCCTACCTCGCTATGAATTTCAGCCGCGATTCACGCCATTGGCAGAGCTAGGTAGTCCACCATGGGAAGAGAAAGACCTTCCCAGTCTAAAACGACCAACGAGATCCCAGCGAAATCATTGCCTCTCACTGACTTTGGATCTCTTTGATTGGATTCGGAGCTATGAGACAACCATTCTCGAAGAACTGGGTATTGAGTATCGACGCCGCGTGCTGCAGCAATGGAACAACGGAAAACGCCACTACACCAAGCCAGAGGAATTTGCCTCTGCGTGGCGTGAACTCTCCTTTCAATTCGCTGCCAACGCAGATGCTTACCTCGAATGAGAATCCAACGAGAATCTGTCCACTCAATCCAATCAATTCATCATCAAAATGAAAAAGCTGCCCGTCACGGTTCTATCCGGTTTTTTAGGAGCCGGAAAAACCACACTCCTTAACCACGTTCTTTCCAACCGTGACGGCCTACGAGTCGCCGTCATCGTCAATGACATGAGTGAGGTAAACATCGATGCTCAGCTGGTTGCGGGTGGCGATGCCGCACTAAGCCGAACCGATGAGAAACTTGTGGAAATGACCAATGGCTGCATCTGCTGTACCTTAAGAGAGGACTTGCTACTGGAAGTAGCGAACTTGGCCAAGGATGGCCGTTTTGACTACCTGTTGATCGAATCCACCGGTATCTCTGAACCTGCCCCCGTCGCGGACACCTTTACTTTCGCAATCGGCGACGGAATTGCACTCTCCGAAATTGCGGAATTGGACACGATGGTCACCGTGGTGGATGGAGCCAACTTCCTGGATGATCTCAGACTAGGTAAAGATTTGCATAGCGTTGGCCAAGCTGCTGATGAGGAAGACCAGAGGACGGTAGCAGACCTGCTTACCGAGCAGGTTGAATTTGCCAACATTATCATCCTGAACAAGATGGATCTCATTGAAGAATCCAAAGCTGAGGAAATCCTCGCATTCATTGAGCAATTAAATCCGCACGCACTGAAGCTCCGATCCTCTTTCGGCAAAGTAGAGCCGGAGAAGATCATGGGCACGGGGCGATTCGATTTTGAGATTGCCAAGCAAAGTAAAGGCTGGCAACTGACACTCCGAGGTGACGGCGCCAGTGAAGTCGAAGAGTACGGTGTCAACAGCTTTGTTTATCGGTCTCGACGGCCTTTTCATCCTCAGAGATTCTTTGATCGGCTGAGCCAAGAATGGAACGGTGTGCTTCGCAGCAAAGGTTTCTTCTGGCTGGCTAATCGGCTCGACAAAATCGGAGTCTGGTCACAAGCCGGGCGGGTTGCAAGACTTGACTTTGGAGGCTTTTGGTGGGCCGCGGTTCCCAAGACTCACTGGCCAGAAATCGAATCCATTCAAGAGGAGATTCAGAGAAAATGGAACGATCACGTTGGGGACTGCCGACAGGAGCTTGTCTTCATCGGGATCAATATGGACGAAATTGCTCTCTATGATTCCCTTCAATCCTGCTTGCTAACGGATGAGGAAATGTCACTGGGAGCGGACAATTGGTGCCACTTTGCAGATCCGTTCCCACCATGGAATGTGGACCTTGAGGCCGTCCTAGCGGCGAACCCATCCAACTCAATCGAGAACTAGCTTTAACTCCTGAAGACATGAAACCAAGATTCTTTCGTCCGCGAAGCGCTTTCTTATTCAGCTGCATGCTGACCCAATTGATCACTGGATGTTATTCAAACATCGAATCGAAGACAGGCGCACAAGAACCGAAAACTACCCTTCCCACCCTGAGCGGAGATCAACTCTTTGACTATCTGAGTAGCAGTGATTCACCTGTCCTGGTCGAGTTTGGCGTGGATTACAATTGTCCAAGATGCGCAGACAACCAGAGCAAAGTGATCAATCTTCAGAAATCACTCGACGGAACCGTCAAGGTAATTCGAATCGACTACAACCTTAATCTAGCGTTAGTCAACGAATTGGGTGGAACGATCTGCCCAACCTATGTTCTCTTCAACGATCGACAACCCATCCTGACAAGAAGCTACCCTTTCTCAGTAGACCTCATTGAGAGCGAAATCTATTCCATGTTGGGAATTTAGTCGTCATCCGCACTCGGTCTCTTTTTGGATTTAGAATTCGTACGTAACTTCTTATCCGTTGTATTGGGCAACCTGCCTGCATCACGCAGTGCTTGCCGCAAAATATAGTCCAACTGACCATTTGCGCTGCGCAACTCATCGTCTGCCCAAGCACGCAGCGCATTCAATATCTTCTCGTCGGTTCGAAGTAGGAAAGATTCTTTCGGCATACAACACTACGGAACTACGTTTAATATCTACTCTGCCTAAGAAGGCTCACCGAGACCGAAGTGAGCTCCACTTTCAATCACAGGCCATGAATTTCTAATAAAGTGAGCCCGCATTTACCACCGGCTGAGTTGCCCGGTCACTGCAGAGCACAACCAACAAATTGGAAACCATGGTCGCTTTGCGTTCCTCGTCCAACTCGACAATTTCGTTCTTATGCAATTCTTCTAGAGCCATTTCCACCATCCCGACAGCTCCCTCCACAATCTTGGTGCGTGCAGAAACAACGGCTTGGGCTTGCTGTCGCTGCAACATCGCAGCTGCAATTTCTTGGGCATAAGCAAGATGACTTAACCGTGCCTCAACCACCTCGACCCCCGCACTGTCGAGTCGACTCTGAATGTCGGCTTTGAGTGTTTCACATACATCGTCAGGATTTCCACGTAGTGAAATCGTACCATCATTACTGTCATACGGATGTCGGCTCGCGAGATCTCGCAGTGCTGCCTCACTTTGCACTTCTACAAAATGCTCAAAATCATCGACTTCAAAAAGGGCTTCTGCGGTATCGACTACTTTCCAGACGACTACCGCCGAAATATCCACCGGATTACCGTCTCGATCATTCACCTTGGAAGGTTTTCCTGGTGTTCGACCACTCTGCTTCACTACCTGACCCGCCTGATTTTTTTCCTCAGGAGTACTCGTTGAACCCGTCTCGAAATTTCGAATCCTCAAGGAGAGTTTTCGCTTACTAAAAAACGGGTTCACCCAGAAAAAGCCTGTCTCCCGAACCGTTCCTTTGTACTCACCGAACAACAGCAACACTCGGGATTCGTTCGGGGGCACAGGCATGAAGCCACAAACGCCAATCACCGCGGCTCCAAAGCCAATCAGAGCTC
>JAAXIK010000333.1:4933-15075 GCA_012270385.1 Rubripirellula sp.
GACGAAAGTGGTAATCGAAGTGACGAAGAGGCTCAGAATCCAACAGAGAGGACCCCAACCGGTTTTTGGTGCAAAGGTTTTTTCATGCTTCATGATCTCTCGTCCCCTTGTTGTTGGCCTTATCAAATGCGACGCATTTGCGTCCACGAGATAACCGTTAATGTGAGCCGGCTCACGGAGAACGCCGGAATATCAAAATGATAACAAAGTGATATCACTTTTCAACTCTGATTTGGTTCAATTCCGATAAAAAAGGCGTCGTAATTCCTCCCCCGCATTCCCCGCAAGGAATCCAAGATGCAAGAACCGACGCCATCGAATCGAACGGAAACACCTAGGCTAGTCGATAAAACTCCTCCCAGCCCTTCCGAGGCTCATTACCTGTCAGCAACTGATTGGCTCGTTGGTGATTGGTAATCTGCTTGGTCTCGCGATCAAACTCCAGTTTAATCCCAAGGCGCTGCGCGATGCATCCGAGCATAAACACCTGCGTGAGCTTTCCGGAGATTGCAAACCTCGAATTACACTCGGGATCGATACCTGCAGCCGCCTTCAAAAAGTTATCCATGTGACTTGTGGAGGTCTTGCTAACCGACGGGCCAGGCAGATTCGCAGTCACTTCTTTCTGCTTTGACCCACCAACAATCTTTAACTTTGCGCTGTGGGTGCCACCGACGAAAGTCAGGTCATCGCTATAAATTGCCTTACCGCAACTCCCCAACTTTACCCCTTCTTCCGTGGGTGGCCGGTTACGCACACCGTCGTACCAGTTAATCGTCATCTCTGGCATGTCGGGACCGCGTTCCGCAAAATCAAAAGCAATCGTTGTTCCGTGCGGATAGATAAAATCATTTGGCTTCTCGATTTTCTCAGCACGAATGGTGTGGGGAAGATCAAGATTCAAGAAGCGATGAATGGTATCGAGAGTGTGTGGCCCCCAATCACCAAAAGCACCGTTGCCATAGTCATACCAACCTCTCCAGTTCCCCGGATCATACTTGGAGTTATAGGCATGCATTGGAGCGGTACCGGTCCAGGCATCCCAGTTCATCCCCTCGGGCATCTTCTCGGCTGCAGGAAAAGCTTTTACATCACCCCAAGGATGCCAACGACGACCGTTATTCATACAGGCGTCAACGCGGCGAACATTCTTGATGACTCCTTCATCGACCCAAGATTCGAACTGTAAACGCTGCTCACTGGAGTGCCCTTGGTTACCCATCTGACATTGAACGCCGTATTTTTTCTCGGCAGCCATCAACAATTCACACTCCTCAAAGGTATGAGCGAGCGGCTTCTCCACGTAGACATGAATCCCCATCGACATGGCAAGCATCGCGATCGGGAAGTGCGAGTGATCAGGTGTTCCAATCGTGCAAGCATCGATCTTGTCACCTAGTTCCTCGAACATCTTTCGAAAATCGTCATAGATGACCGCATCGCTACATCGGTCTTGATGCTTTTTCTTGAACCCTTCCGCCCGAGAAGGGACAACATCACAGAGAGCCACACAGTGAGTGAGCTGATGGCGAACGGCCTCTCCACCGATGGCCCCCCCGCGATTTGCGCATCCGATCACAGCCAATCGTAAATGATAATCGGCGAGATTCGTGGCTTTTGACTCCGCCTTGGAGAAAGGTATCGACACTGAAGTGACCGCTGCCGCTCCAATCAATTCTCGACGATTCAGTAAACTCATGCCCATCATCTCCTTCAAATGAAAATAATCTCTGCTAAAACGAAAGACGGGAATCAATCCTCCAAACAAGGAGGGGAAGACACCCTTCTAATGATAATCAAGGTGACGGATTCACACGATAACTCGATCTTTCCTTGGTACAACTCAGTATCAATACATCATAACACTTGTTCTTGACGATCGTTGGGCCTTATGGCTTTGCAATTCGGCACTGAACGAGATTACGTAAAGTTCAAGGCAAAATACCCTAACTCTAAAGCCGTTTGAAAAAGCGGCTGAAATCTGGTCACCGAGCCCTACTAAAACAAGTCGAGGGCACCACCACAACCGGATGATCTACGCATCCATTTATCACATAAGGCTTCTTAGAATGAGTCGTTTCTCTCTAATGACTTTGACGCTCGTGCTGACCATCCTCAGCCTGGTCACACACGCAGAATCTACCGAAATTCTGTGGTCGCAGTACTGCCAAAACGCGGGCACGATGAAATTGCTCGTTCATCTTGATCTCGATCCAACTGACTCAATCAACACGATTGAAAACGTTGAACTGTGGATTTGTGATCCAGCTGACGCCGACTGGGAACACCTGCAGACACGCAAAGCGGATCGCCTCACAGCCACTGCACTTTTTGAACTAGCAAACTGGCCACGACACACCGAGAAGAAATTTCGCGTCACGACTGGGCAGGCCCAATGGGAGGGAACGTTTCGAGCTGAACCCAAAACCCATGAGGGCCTCCGGCTAGCAGGCCTCTCGTGCCACAAGGATATCGGCTGGCCGTGGACGGAAGCGATTGCGGAGGTGATCTCTCACGACCCTGACATAGTTTTCTTTTCCGGAGATCAGATCTACGAAAATGATTACATCAGCACAAATTTCAGGGCACAATAGCTTGAGGAAGTACCGAAAGGGATGAAGAACTACCTTGAAAAATATCGCAAGTTCGGTGAAGCATTTCGGGAACTCATGCGAGACCGTCCTACGATTATGATCACCGATGATCATGATGTTTTTGCAAATGACCTTTGGGGGAAAGGCGGTCTGAGGATGAAGGGAGACCGAACCACGGGTGGCTACCCGACCCATCCCGCCTGGGTGAATGCTGCTGAGTTCACACAAACAGGCCATCTACCTGACCCGGCCGATCCAGGTCCACACGGTGACGGAGTGCGAGCCTATTACACGTCACTCGAATATGGAGGCGTGCATTTTGCAGTGCTCGAGGATCGAAAATTCAAAAGCGCACCCTCTGAAGTCATCAAGGAACTCATCGCGCCTGAGGGCTTTCAATTTCCGAAGAAACGGAAAACCGATTTTAAAATCGAAGTGGTTCTCGACCCAGATTACGACTGCACCCAACTCGATGACCCAAAACTGCAACTACTCGGCGCGAGCCAGGAAGAATTCCTGACCTCTTGGTCACAGAAAGTGAGGAAGAGCGGTCAACTGGGAGCCGTTCTATCTCAGAGCCCATGGGCTCATGTCGCCATGTACTCTCCCACCACCGCAGATACTGACTCCAATGCGTGGCCGCAGTCCGGTAGGAATCGAGCACTCAAAGCAATCGGAGACGCACCCGTGGTCATGCTTCATGGAGATGTACACCTTGGGACGCTTTTTCGCCACGGCATTGATGCCTTCAACGACGGGCCCGTGTCCTATTCCTTCCCCTCTTTTTCATCACGTGCCAGTCGTCGATGGGAACCGTTGGTGGAGGGCATGAATAGAGAGCCTGGTCGTCCTAAAAACACAGGACAATTTCACGATCGCTTCGGAAACAAGGTCACGGTTCATGGTGCAGGCAACGGTATCAATGGATATGCCATGATACGCTTTGACGGAGAGCGCAAAGAAATTGAACTTCAATTCCATGCGATGAATGAGGAGAGGAAACCAATCCAACGAGCGGTGGAGGGATGGCCACACACCGTTAAGTTTTGACTGGATTCGATCATCCGTGCCGGCACGACGTCGACATCGGTAAAAAGGCTTCGACATCCATCTTCGCAAAAGGCCGAGTCAACTCAGACAGCCAGCCGCAACACCGTTGTGAGCAGTTCCCTCGCTCTAGACTAGCTAGATAATCGAAGCAATCACCAACGCTACCACACTCATCAATTTAAGGAGAATGTTCAAGGAGGGACCTGAGGTATCCTTGAAGGGATCACCTACTGTATCCCCCACAACTGCCGCCTTGTGAGCTTCACTGCCTTTCTCCAGCATGACACCATCCACCTCAAACCCTTCCTCAATCATCTTTTTAGCGTTGTCCCACGCGCCGCCCGCATTGGATTGGAACAATGCGAGTAAAACACCGCTGACGGTTACCCCAGCAAGCAGACCGCCGAGCATCAATGCATTGGTGTTACCCCCCAATCCAAGCGTGCCAGAAACCCAGCTGATTTTTGGAAGGAAGCCAAATGCGACGGGTACAGACACCGCCACAAGTCCAGGCAATACCATCTCTCGGATGGACGCTCGAGTGGAGATTGCAACGCACTTTCCGTACTCCGCTTTACCATCCGCTTCATGGAAGATGCGTTGATCTTCCTCACTCCATTCTTCTACCTCGCGTCCTTCATTCCTCTGCATGGCATCCAGTGCACTTCTGAGTTCAGGCAAATCCCTGAATTGGCGTCTTACCTCTTCGATCATCGCCATCGCCGCACGACCCACCGCATTCATCGAAAGTGCTGAAAAGAGAAACGGGAGCATGGCTCCAACAAAAAGAGACGCCATCACGTAAGGATTCATGATATCGATACTCGAGATTGGTGTATCCGGATGGCTCTCGTTGTAGGTCACCTTGAAAGCAGCGAAGAGCGCCAATGCGGTCAAAGCAGCTGAGCCGATGGCAAAACCTTTGCCAATCGCAGCAGTGGTGTTCCCCACCGCATCGAGTTTATCAGTTCGATCACGAACCTCTGGTGGTAATTCAGCCATCTCGGCAATACCCCCTGCGTTATCCGAGATCGGTCCGTAGGCATCCACCGCAAGTTGTATCCCGGTATTGGACAACATGCCCACCGCAGCAATAGCGATTCCATAGAGGCCCGCACAGCTGTATGCACCGACGATCGCAACCGCCATGATGAGAATCGGCAGAGCCGTGGACATCATCCCCACCCCAACACCAGAGATAATCGTCGTCGCTGAACCGGTCACTGACTGGCGAACAATGGACTCCACAGGTGCTTTGCCTGTCCCCGTGTAGTATTCCGTAATCTTTCCAATTCCAAGCCCAGAGCCTAGCCCTAAAACGATCGCAATGAAAACGCCTAGACTGGTGTACTCCACTCCACCTACGCTCCAAGTGGAAGGCAACATCACGTCGATTGCGAGATAGGTCAGCAGGAGAAGTACACCCGCGGAGACAAACTCACCAAGGTTTAAAGCATGATGAGGATCTCCACCGTCCTTCACCTTGACCAGAAAGGTTCCGGCAATGGAAGTCAAAATACCGATGCCTGCGAGAATCAACGGGAGCATCACAGCGGACAAACCACCCATTCCGTCCCCAGCGTACTCAGGCAAGCTCACGAAAGCCGCGCCCAGAACCATGGTTCCAATAATCGAACCGACGTAGGATTCGAATAAATCAGCACCCATGCCGGCAACATCACCCACATTGTCTCCAACATTGTCCGCAATGGTCGCGGGATTGAGTGGATGATCCTCAGGAATACCTGCTTCCACTTTACCTACCAAGTCGGCACCAACGTCCGCTGCCTTGGTGTAAATCCCTCCACCGACTCGTGCAAACAACGCGATGGAAGATGCACCAAATGAAAACCCAGTGAGGACAGTGATCACTTTTCCGATCTGATCAACCCCGAACAGACTTGAGTAAAAGATAAAGAGTGTGCTTAAACCAAGCACACCCAAGCCGACCACACCCATCCCCATCACCGAACCACCGGCAAAAGCAACCTCCAAAGCCGGTCCTAATCCAGTTCTCGCCGCATGAGTGGTGCGAACGTTAGCTTTGGTCGCCACACGCATCCCCACGAACCCAGCCAAACCCGAACACAGAGCACCGAGGACGAAGGAGATCGCGATCAACGGCGAAGATTTCTCCGCTTGAGTCGAACCAGCGAAACCCAACAGCAGCCCCACGACGATCACAAAGATGGCAAGGATTGAGTACTCCGCCCGCAAGAATGACATCGCACCCTCTGTGATGTTACGGGCAATCCCCGACATTCGCTCAGAGCCCTCATCCTGCTTCGCAACCCATGCAGACCGCACGTAGGTGTAGATCACACACGAAATAGAAAAAATCTAAATAAGATAAGCGATCAAAGGAAGATCACGGCCTTAGGCGTCACTGGGCCCCGACTCATTGCTCGGTGAATCCATCGTGATATCCGCAGAGACCGGAACTGTCGAGCTATCGGCTTCTTGAGGAGGGGAATTTGCGTAAACAACAGTCGAAAAAAGGATGGCCAGAAAGAAACTAGCGATTCCACTACGATACCCAGTCATGCCACTCTGCCCTTTAACGGAAGCCTGATCTCTTCAATTTTCCAAAAAACGCAACACCCCCCAATGGGCGTTTGTCTTACCCCAAGACAGGATAGCGGGAGATCAAGCCACACTGCAGGCGAGATAATGCAACTTATCTAGAAAAAAGTGAAATTTCCAAAACCCGGTAAAATGGGCTGCTGATGGAGGCCGAGTAGCAAATCCGAGGGTTACAAATCCGGATTATTTTTACGAAGCAGGTTGCGACCAATTTTTGCCGTCCGATGGCGTGGCGCTACAGGGTCCTTCCTCTCCTCCAGCTCCCAACAGCAATGCAGACCATAAAGATCAGCAAGATCCATCTCAGGGTCTGTCTCGCCAATCAGTGAATGGGTGATACCTCCGACCACAGCGATCCCTGCCGTCAAGCCAGTCTCACCCTGTGGCGTGTCATACTCATATTTGACCGCATAGAGCCGACATTGCTCATGATTAGGCAACCAGAAGAGTTCGCGAGAATCCACCAATTCCAATCGGTCCGCTACGGTGCCGAAAGGACTCTGATGAATTAACCAATGCGAAGTCTTCGCCAACGCTAGAAACTCGGGATCTTTTGCTTCCTCCGGTATCAAGCTTTCCATACCAACCTCGGTGAGCTTCAACTGTGTCTCATGGCTACAGGTCAAATCGAGACACCTTTCCCTGAGCAACTTCTGCTCATCAAGGTCACCAAGTGAAGCTCGTGTCACTCGAGTTAGGAACACGACCTTAGGATTGGGATGTGAACCCGAGAATTTCAGAAGGGCATCTCGTTTCTGTACATCGAGTAGTGTGGCGGTGTGCACGGCTGCCAAAGCAAACTCTTCAGGACGCTTGCTCTCTGGATGCAGGTAGCTCGTGAGTTTACGCAAACCTTGTTCAGCATTATAAGCGTGAGGCCTGAGTTGTTGAGTTGTAAAGATGTGATCACACAGGTAAAGAAACTCCAAGCCCGCTTGATTCGGGGGAAGCTGCTTGGAAACAGCCTGCAGGAAAGGCTTAATGAATGGATGATTATCGCGAAAGTTGCCGAGAAATATCTTCCTTCTGCCGGTAGCGTGCGAGTAAAAACAGCAGCGTCATGATATCACGTGGGTCATGGTTTTTTCCTGACAAAGCATCACCGACGTACCAACGCAGAAGCGGGAGAGACTCGGCTATGATTGCCTGTAGAACCGTATCATCAGAAGGGCTGAGTAGATAATTGGCTAATTTGGCCAATTCGTGCTCACCGCTTTCCACTCGATCTTTGTAGGTAGCGTGCAAAGCATCTAACGCGCGAGAAATCGCTTGCACCTCGGCAACGCTGGAAATTACGTGATCGCTATACTCTGAAAGAACTGCTCCAAGTTCTCCGCCCGACATCGACCAATGATCAAGAGATCGACTAAAAGAAGTGGCAGCATCAGACATCTAATCGCCTTATTGCTCTGGGACACGCTCACTCCAGACCGCCTTGCTGGAAAAGTAGATCGCTCCGTGAAACCCGGACAGTGTAACAGACCTTATTGTCAGGTGCTAATCTTTGAATCGATTAGGAAAAGAAGGCTGCAAGTTGGCATTGAATACCCTAGACTCACGAAGAGTTCGAAAAGAAGACCGAGGACTGCGTGCATGCGCTAGATTACTTTCACTCGTCCACGTGAGATGACTTCAATGAAACTGCTTAAACAGCTATTAAGCATGTTGTTCGGTAGCGGTATTTCCGTCAGTGAACCGCCCCATCACCACAGCAACCCGGATCATGAAACGGACTTGAGCGAATCCTCTCAAGTGCTTGAGCAGATCACACAAACAGTTATTCCTGATGGCCCACGGGGAGAAACGATTGTCAATCACATCACTGAGTGGGGCAGGGAGCAGGTCGGAACAGGTGATGACACACTCATCGATTGGCTAATCTTATCTGCTCGTGATGAGGGTCCCATCTCCTATGTGGAAGCAGCACCGGTACCCAATGAAGTGGGCTACGATAAGTTTATTTTTGTCATCTCATTTAAGAAAACCGTTCCAAGATGCATTGCGAGTTACTGCTTCGAAGATCAAAAGTACCTACTGTTTGGCCAGAATGCAGATGCGGATGTACCCCTTCCAGATCAATTGCCTTGGTAACATTCAGTTGACCTCGGCCTACCCAACTGAAATCCGATGACCCTTCCAAACCGACGATCTGCTCTGAAAACCTTGAGTCTGTTACCCACTGCAAATCTTGTGGCCAAACCTTCTCTGGGGGAAAACCTCGAGCGTCGGGGACCCATCCGTCTGGGGCTAATCGCTGATCTTCATGGTGGCCTTGCAAATGACGCTGCCTCGAGATTGGATTGCTTTGTGGAAAGCATGAAACAGAAAGATTGCGATGCTGTTCTTCAAATGGGTGACTTTGCCTTCCCCAATTCAGCACATCAATCTTTTGTTGAGCGGATTGCAGAATCCAACTCTGAACTGGTTCATGTCATTGGCAATCATGAATTCGACTTTGGATTGAAGCGTGAAGACATCTATGCTGCTTGGAATATCGAATCGAGCTACTATCGGCGCGATATTCAGTGGGTCCGCATTCTCGTGCTTGACGGCAACGAGGTTGGATCTCCGCTCCATCGCGGGGGCTACCCATCCTTTATCGGAGAAGAACAGTCTCGGTGGCTGGAATCGGAGTTACATGCATCAGATAAACCCATTTTGATTCTCAGCCACCAACCCCTTGCCGGACATGGCGCAATCAATAATTGGAAAACGATCCAGAACTTACTCGCGGAACACCAGAACAAAATCATTGCATGTATCAATGGTCATAGTCATCTCGATGCCGCTTGGGAAGTTAACGGCGTTCACTATTTCCACGCGAACTCCGCATCGTACTTTTGGGTGGGAGGCAAGAAAAGGATGGCGTACTACGCAGCCCCACTCTTTACCACACTGACCATCGATCCCAAAAAGCGAACGCTTGTGACCGAAGAATCGGTAAGCCAGTGGAAAAATCAATCACCGGAAGAAATCGGATATTTTGATCGACCGAACCATGCTCCACAGGCACATGTCTCACCAATGATCAGCCAACGCAGCATTCCTCTTCATCCACATTTGATGCTCGGATAATCGTTCGTCCGTACGAACAAACCCTTCCATCCGTATTGTGTCGAACTTTTAAATGTCCAGAAAGAAAACCACACCGTGGCTAAAATAAAATCATCAAGGTTAAATGGGTCTGAACGAGAAAACTGACCACAAAACAAAAACCAACTGTCCATTTTGATGCATCAAGATTTGACTTTCTGAAATGAACGGAACAATGTCTGGTGTTACCTGATCTACTCAGGACGCTAGCAAGGGTGTTCCGACAATGAATAGCACAACTCAACGGCAATCTCCCAAGGCTGATCGAACCGACCACACGATTGAACGCCTTCAAAAAAAATTCAAAGGGATCGATATATGTCCTTACTGTGCGAAGGGCATTACCCGCGTCGGCATCAATGCCTGCATGCACTGCAAGCAACCTCTTATCTGGTACATGGATGTAGTGGGCAAACCGGGTGACGAAAAAATCTGCAGAGAAGAATACAAAGCCAAGCTTCAGGTGAAGCATCCTGGCTTAGCCAATCAAGGTTGGACTAACATCAATAACCCTTGGCTAATCGCCTCAGCCATCAGCCTTCTTCTCGCTTTCATTTTTTCGATCTTACTTTTTAATCAGTAGATGCCACCCACACCTCACCATCGATCGATAGGTGACTGGAAGAAAAGGGATCAGGTTATGTTAATGGATCAACGACCAGACCAAATGAGAAGATCGGGTTGGTCGGTCCCTCCGCTTCGCAGGAAAGTCCCCACAGCAAAATCCATTTTCCCATCCGCATCAAAATCTCCAGCTTCCACGGATAGATGCCTCGGTGTTTTAGCTTCCACTTGAGATGGACGGAATTCACCATCCGTACC
>JAAXIK010000333.1:15085-15816 GCA_012270385.1 Rubripirellula sp.
AGTCGGTCGCCCCGCGAGCTCCTGGTAATCGGACCCTGCCAGAAGTGCTTCGGCGACGACATCCTGATCACCATCACCATCATAATCCGCTGCCGTAGCATTCAGCACACCCGGCATGTCACAGATTGGGTGATGCGAAAAGGGATATGCACCCGTGTTTTCCAGCCATTGCACCCCATGATAAGGCTTGGCTCCCCGATCGAATGAGTCACCGTTGGTCATCAACACATCTTGATCTCCATCACCATCTAGATCGACTAGCTCCAAACCGCTGGAACCGTAGGCGGGATCCGGAGCGGCCCAGATGAGCTCGCGGTGAAAACTGGCTTTGCCATCGTTGATGAAAGCTTCAACCACCTCGTGTTCTTGGCTAAGCAGCGCGACAAAGTCAAGATCTCCGTCCCCATCAAGATCATAGGTGGGCAGGTTGACCGCCCCATGGCGTTGATCAATCGTCCGTTCACTGAACTGGGGTACGCCTTTTTCACTCGGTCCCTGATTCTCCATCAACAGAATCTCACCGGTCTTCCTCCATCCAAAAATACCGATTAATAAATCCGTATCACCATCGGAATCAAAATCCCCAGGTTGAACGTCAGCAACGCGACTCAGCCCTTCGCGAAGCACAATTTTCTCAAATGCTTCTGAGTCCTCCCGACGCTTCAGCCAGACAATTCGGCCCAACTGACTATCCTCTGCATTGAACTCACCGATGTCTGCCACGACGAGGT